>JAIEPX010000002.1 GCA_019748175.1 Gammaproteobacteria bacterium | reverse complement strand
ATTCCGTTAATCATTGCTACACTCGTGTTTCTTGCTATGGAGTCTGATCGATAATGCTTTACCTTTGGCTTAAATTTATCCACGTTGTTAGCTCAACCATTTTATTTGGAACTGGCATTGGCACAGCCTATAATCTTTTTTTAGCTCATAAAACAAAAGATGTGGCCATCATTTCAGCCACAACTCGCTATGTCGTCGCCGCTGATTGGGTCTTTACAGGGTCATCAGGATTCGTACAAGCCTTAACGGGCCTTTGGATGGTATTTATAGCTGGTTACCCTTTAAGCTCTCTTTGGATTTTAGGATCAATCATCGGTTACCTTATTGCTGCCTTATGCTGGTTTCCTGTCGTTTACTTTCAAATCAGAATGCGAGATCTCGCCAATAAAGCACATGAGACTCATACACCGCTTCCTCCCCTATTTTACCAGTATTATCGGCGTTGGTTTTGGCTGGGTTGGCCTGCTTTTATCAGCCTTATCATTGTTTTTTATCTAATGACCAATAAGCCTTCCTTTTAACTAGCCGTTCTCTCGTGGGTAAACTATAATTCAAATGGGGGTTTAGCATGACATCTTCAAAAAAAAGCAATAAAGAAATTTTACACGAGTATGTAAACAAACGATATTGGATGATTTTCCAGCGCGATACCGCGATTTTATCCAGCACCTGTAGACAACTAGCCTTGGGTATTGGTAGCGTTTCAATCTTTGGTCACTTAGATATTATTAGACATCATAATTATTTGTTTGCTGCTCTGATATGTATCGTCGTATTATTTTTTATTGCGGATGGCGCGCAATATCTTAATTCTTCACTCAGATTTAAAGCACTTGCTCAAAGATATGACTCAGAGATTGAAAAAGGTGAAGCAACAGATATTTCTCAACTTGAAGAAGAAAAAAATATGAACCGCCTTTCAAATTTTTTATTTATCACGAAGATAGCTCTATTAGTATTAGCATCACTTCTATTCTTGAGTATATTAATTATTTCTATTATTTAAAATACGCCATTAATGAGGGTGTCATGATATCTAGTGCAAAATCAATTTTAGATCTGACAGAATTCCTAGTTTCTCACGTTTCCCACTAATGTTTCGTATTAATTCATAGAACACGCAAAGTCGGCGTGAGAATCCGACTGTCTTTCCGGCAATGGCTCGCTCGGCTCCCCCTCGCTGCGCTTTATTTGCTTCCAAGAAAGTCCGGATTCTTCGCCTACTCGACACAGGAGAACAGTTTTAGGATGCCTCTATCATTTATACGGCGATATGTAAGTACACTCCAGATCAGCGTATGTTTCTTCACGTAGGACAATGGCTATTCCTTGAGAAAACGCTATAATTTCAGTGTAGGAGTACTATTGAAGCAGACTCGAGGAAGAGAGAGAAAGTGATGAGAGCATGGAATTTCTCAAAATGTGTATGGGCGCTTGTTTGCCTAGTGCTTCTTTCGAGCTGTAATTGGAATGACAACCAACTCAATGGATATGTTGAAGGGCAACTCACCTACCTATCATCGCCTACTGATGGACGCCTAGATCAATTGAACGTCGGACGTGGAATGCAAGTCAAAAAAGGCGATCTGCTATTTTCACTCGAGTCATTACCTGAATCGGCTGAATTAAATTCAGCAACAGCCATAATAAACCAAGCGAAAGCAAACCTTAAAGATCTTCTTTACGGAAAACGTCCTCCTGAAATTGAAGCCATTGAGTCTCAAATAAAAGAAGTGAAGGCCAGAATAATCTATCTGAGCATAGAACAACAACGTTATAAAATTCTCGTCGAAAAATCTGCTATTGATCGTGAACGATATGATCAGACTGTGCAAAATCTCGCCGTAGCCCATGCTCAACTAAAACAAATGGAAGCTAACTTAAGCACAGCAAAATTACCTGCACGAACCGATGCTATTAAAGCAGCAGAAGCAACTCTTTCATCTACACAAGCCCTATATGATAAAGCCAAATGGGCACTCACTGAAAAGACGGTAAATGCTGTTGATGATGCGGAAGTATTCGACACTTATTACAAAGTAGGTGAACGAATACCCGCTAATCGTCCTATCTTATCCTTACTCTTACCTCGCGATATTATTGCGGTATTTTTCGTACCAGAAAATCAGCTAGCAACCATTCATTTAGATCAAAAAATTAGTATCAATTGCGATAGCTGTAAAACTCCGTATCAAGGCGTGATTAAATTTATTTCTCAACAATCAGAATATACTCCTCCCGTTATTTACAGTAATTCCGCACGCAGCAAACTGGTGTATCGAGTTGAAGCCAAAATTCTTTTTGAAAATAGATCTTGGCCACATCCTGGACAACCGATTGATATTTTCTTGCCGAGCTCCGTCAAATGAATACTTCATTTGCAATAAACGTAAAAGATTTACACAAACGTTTTGGCTCCATTAATGCTGTGAATGGAGTCTCCCTTCAAGTAAAAAAAGGTGAAATTTTCGGGTTTCTAGGCCCCAATGGCGGCGGAAAAACCACTACTTTTAGGATGATTTGTGGATTATTAACACCGGACAGTGGATCAGGAACCTGTCTTGGTTACGATATCATTACTCAAGCCAGAGAAATTAAATCACAAATTGGATATATGACACAAAAATTCAGTCTTTACGAAGAACTATCAATTTATGAAAATTTCGAATTTATTGCTCGCATGTACAACTTAGGTGATCGTGAAAAAAAAATTCAAGAAGCGCTAGAATTTTTCGGCTTGCCGAATACTCAAAAAGATCGATTAGCAGGTACTCTATCAGGTGGATGGAAACAACGACTTTCACTCGCAGCAGCAGTATTACATCAACCCAAACTTCTTTTATTAGATGAACCTACTGCCGGAGTTGATCCTAAAGCGAGAAGAGAATTCTGGGATGAAATTCACCGTCTTTCTCAAAAGGGTATAACAACCTTAGTCAGTACACATTATATGGATGAAGCCGCACGTTGCCATCGTCTTGCGTATATTTCAAAAGGTCAAGTACTAACTCATGGAACAATTGACCAAATTATTGAAGAATCCCAGCTCAAAACCTGGCAAGTACAAGGCCCGGACTTAGATGAGCTCGCAGATAAACTGAGAAAAGAAGAATTTATTGATCAAGTGACAAATTTTGGTCAATCAATCCATGTAGGAACGACTAAAATCGAATCTATAAAACATATACTCAAAAAATACGATCACCCGCCTTATACATGGACGCAAGTTACACCGACGATTGAAGATATATTCATTAAATTCACACCTCAAACCTATGGGGACTAAAGATGAATAATATTTTCTACTGGCCAAGATTTGTTGCGATGTTCTATAAAGAGTTCACACAAATGCGCAGAGACCGTGTAACTTTTGCAATGTTGATTGGCATCCCAATTATACAACTAACCCTTTTTGGTTTTGCGATCAATACAAATCCAAAACACTTACCCACTGCTGTCGTGAATGGAGATATTAGTCCTTTCACCCGCACTTTTGTAGCAGCGATGCAAAATTCTGAATACTTTTATGTAATTGATAATAATGCATCTGAAAAAAAGAGCGATGAAATGTTAGCTCGTGGAGACGTTAATTTCGTCGTACAATTTCCCCCCAATTTCTCACGAGATCTAGTGAGGGGAAATCAACCTGAAATACTTATTACAGTTGATGCGACTGATCCAATCGCCTCAGTTAATGCAGTTACTTCTATCAGTAATTTGACTCGAAATGTTTTCAATTATGATCTACAACATGGTCTCTCTTATTTATTGACTAATAATGCACCTGCGAATGTCATTATTCATGCCAAATATAATCCCGAAGCAATTACTCAATATAATATCGTTCCCGCTTTAATGGGAGTGGTGCTCACAATGACATTAGTTATGATCACTGCGCTCGCTATCACTCTAGAACGCGAAAAAGGTACCTATGAAAATTTACTCTCTACACCCGTGACACCATTGGAAGTGATGGCCGGCAAGGTTTTTCCCTATATTATTGTAGGCTATATCCAAATGCTGCTGATTATTATAGCCTCTCATACCATTTTTAAGATTCCTTTTGAAGGCAGCTTGCCTTTATTGCTGATAGCCACACTCCCTTTTATTTCAGCAAATTTATCCGTTGGTATTACAATATCCACTTTTGCCACTAATCAACTTCAAGCTGTGCAAATGAATATCTTTTTCTTTTTACCGTCAATATTATTATCCGGCTTTATGTTTCCTGTTGCAGGAATGCCTTATATAATACAATGGATTTCTTCAGCATTACCTCTCACACATTATTTAATTATTGTTCGTGGAATTATTTTAAAGGGAAATTCTTTCCTATTAATCTGGCCTCAAATTGTCGATATCATGCTATTCACAGTAGTTATTATATTAATGGGCATGAGAAGATTTAGACGCACTCTTGATTAAGCGGGCGATATTGTCTCATGTTATTTTTAGTCAAACTCACCTTTCACTTTTACTCTAACACCATCTTTAATCAGTACGCAATGAGTTTTATTGATCTTCTTATCACCAATTCTCATTACTGAGATTGTCACGCGGGGGTTTTGTGCAAACCACTATTTCGAGATCTAGAGCAGCAAGCATCCTGAATAACGTCTCGAGCCGTGTCCCTGGCGCCCCCTGCTCAAGCGTCGATACAGTTCTTTGAGAGAGGTTGAAAGGCTGCCCTGCGTCTGTTTGATTTAGACCTCTTAGCCTACGAGCTCGTTTCAAAGCATGGCCAAGCGCCTCTGAAGTTGTTACCAGCTGTTCCATAGAAGTGATCCTTATATATAGACTTAATATCAGTAAAGACATAAATTCGATTTATATCGATACAAGCATAATATAATTTTATGTGCTTACAAACATAATTTCTATTAATTATCAAAAATGACGAAAGCTCTCACGCCTCCAAAACGACGATTTACTTTATTTCTAAACTATCTAATATGTTAATTAGACAATCATTGCATGTGCTTTTAGCACCAGATATAATCGTAATTCATATCAATCTCATATTTTCAAGGAAGACACTATGGCGTCAGGAAAGAAGGGACCTAAAAGCGGCACCGCAAAAAGTTCTAAAAAAGGCAAAACATCTAGAAAACCGCCCAGAGGCGGCAATCCGGTACGTAAAAAACCGGCTAAGAAACCTGGCGGCGGTGGTGGCCAAGCATTCAAAGCCCAATGAAAAGGAGAGCGTATACAATGAGCAATAAAGATAAGGACAACAAAGACAAATTGAAAGAAGACTTATACCAATACGTAAAAGACAATTACTGGATGATTTTTCGACGCGATACCACAATACTTTCTAGTACCTGCAGGCAATTAGCCCTAGGCCTCGGGAGCATATCTATATTTGGAAAATCAAATCCTTGTTACACGTACTACTCTTGTTACGTAGTCACTATATTACTTCTTTTACTGCTCTTTTTTATCTTTGATGCCGCTCAGTACTTTTACCAGAGTAATGCATATCGAGATTTAGCAAAAGATTATGATCATCAAATAGACAACAACAAAGTTACGAAGAAATCACAACTTATTGAACGTGAAGGGATGAACGATCCAACGAATTTCTTATTCAACACAAAACTCATATTATTAGCATTAGCATCCGTATTTTTTTTAATATTGCTCTTTAAGAACATTTAATCTAAATCTAAAGCGTCGCGTCTTGAGTTGTGATAGGTTTTAAAAATCAGTCTAAAAATTACACGAAAATATATAATATCATTTAAAGAATAATATCTTGATAAGATTTTGACTATTACAAAACATAACTTTCATTCTGATAATATGAAAAGCATGATTCTTTTACGAACTAAATTCATCAAAAATGCAAAACCTATCACAACTAAAGACGCGACGCCATTCTCACATTGTATTATACAGAGACTATACTAAACTTAATGTGACTGAGTAAAGATTATCCTTATCAGCTTAAGAATTCATAAAATTGAGCAGGTAGGGCATATGGTACTGAATGTCGTAATTTGATTACCGGATTCACATAACGAGGAGAGTAAGGAATGAATTCAAGGTGTGAAATTGTATGCGTTGATAAAATCCCCCACCATACTTATCCCCATGAACATATATTAAATATTGGTTATGTAGATATGGGCGGTGTAAAGCGAGTAATTACAATACAGCAAGCTATTGATGGAATAAAAACTGGAAGATTATCATTTCATGTAAAAATAAAAGATCACTATGTTAATGTTTTTATCCAAAAAAGCGAAAATGGTAATGAGTATCTCAGAACAGAAGCTGATGGCATACTTGTTAACAATCTTTTACAGTTGCCTAAATGTCAATTATGAAAAAAGATCGAGATGTTGAGTCTACCGTTGGCTAGTTGCCTAATTTGCTCTATAGCCAACGACAGACCCGACACCTGAGAAAACCAGGGGTCATATCTAAGTTTGATGGATTCTGTGAGAATACATCAAACTTAGATATGCCCCCTTTCTTTTCTCTGTGTGAACTATTGCGTTACAAATAATTGAAGTTAAATTGGTGATATAGCACTTTCTAATATTCTTCAGAGATCATCACTTACTCTCCTTTCAATCAGTGTTCACGTTCATTGGGTCAAAATGAGGGCGGATCTAACATTGAAACTAACTCTTTAGGGTGTGATATAAATTGCTTTCCCCGTCTCGTTACTGGACTCTCCGAAATCTACAAGAACAAATTGACCCATTGGATTATTGTTCTCAATGTAATTCATTGCATTTTCTTTATCATCAAACTCTTCCTTGTATCTTTCATAAAATCCTAGACGTAACCATTCAATGTGATAAACGACATACCGCTTCCTAATCATGATAAACCCTCCTTTAAAGAGAAAAAAGTCATCTTATAAATAGTCAACATGTACTAAAACATTATAGCAAAGTTTTCTAAGAGTGAGAGGAAGCCAGCTCTAACATTGAAAATAGCTCTTTTTGGTGGTCTCATGGTATTGGAGACTGATTGATATCGAGTAAAACTAGTTAGACCTGCCCCTATTTATCCTCAATAGATATTTTCTTATATACATCTACGATCTCTTTGCCATTCCAAGAATAAAAGAGGTGATGATCTTCTCGGCAATTCGATAAAGTGTTCGTATGAAATATTGCTGCGCATTCACCGTGATTTTCGCATCTTGTGCTGCTGTAAGTTATACCAGAAGCGCCTTTGCTTCGTAATTGGCCTGCAAAATGTTTTGATTGAGAGTAATCATTTAGATCATAGACGCCAACATATTTTTTTTGCTGACCTCTGATATCATGTAAGTATGCATTAAGTTTCGCTTTCAAGACTCGCATATGAAGCTCAATGGGATCCTGTTGAGTATCGCTCAGAAATTTTGCTCTGTGGTATTTCGATTCAGCGATAGCAGTTGAATATTCATTGGCGCCATAAAAAACCCCATACGATCCATCACTAAAACGACTGCCTTCAGGTTTAAGATGAGTAAAAGCTGCCATGATGTATGAACTACCAGGACCTGTGACTTTTTGTTCAGGGGAGACTAATTTAATATCACCATTATTGTCACGTAGTCGATCGTTTGTCTTATTTTCAATTTCATAAATTGCCTCATAATCTTCTGGATCTGCAACACGTTCAAATAAATCAATGGTTGGATAAACGCTAGGAATAATCCGCCAAATGGGTTCCCATTGAATGTGTGTCAATTTGATTTTCTGAATGCTCAATTTTAACCCCCACGTTGTGCATCGAGATATTGTCTTACAAGATAAAGATCACTCACATGACCTGATAACATGCGATCCAGCGCTGATTGATTTTGAAAGAGTGGCGCAGCGTTTGGTTTTTTTATCCACGAATCAGCTGCTGCAGGGTTAGGTAATAAAATTTGCAGCGCTTTGTAAATCCCAAAAATGTATGAGAGACGTTCCAAAGTGTCTTTCTGGACTAAACCGTCTTGATCTTTTTTCCACTTAAAAAATGTAGATCGTGAGCTAAGTCCCAGCAAGTTCATTTGTTGCGCAGTTGTTAATCCCCAGGCCTCAGCAATCCTAAAAAAAGTACGCAATGCAGGCGCTGACAAGCTGTGGCGTTCCTTTTGAATATTGGCTTTTAGTCTATGCATGGCGCACTCCAAAAATGTACTATATGCTAATTATAGTTCAAATATAGACAAAGTCAAGTTAATCTTGCCTCCCGATTGAGCACATATTCTCTCTTAGCTAATTAGAAAAAAATACTCGTGTTAACTGTAAACTCAAGACACGACGCCGTTCTCTTTCTTATCAAATACTCAAGTGGCCCTAATCAAACTTTTAATGTGATATCATTTGTAATCAGAAGTTCCAGATGAACAGTATGGTATGGGAAATACGTTTTCACACTAGATAAAAGGTGTATTATGCAACCCGTTCTCATTGAAGAAGTTGTTGATTTGCGAGATCACCCTGAGCCATCGAAGATGGTGGAAGCGGTCAGCTCGGTTACGATTGGCGATCTTCACGGAAACGCATTGAAGTTGCTGTATTTTCTAATTCGCGAAGGAGTGCTGTCCTTAGCTGATCCAAATCAATACGCTGAGTTTGTTGAGATTTATTGCAAAAGTATTGATGAGATTACCATTCAAGACATCAAAGCCATGCGCTCAATTGTGAAAAAGAGCTCAGTAAATAATACGATTAAAGTTTGTTTGATTGGTGATGAATTTGCTGATCGTGGGAGCAATGACTACTTCACTCTTTTGCTCCTAAAACGATTACATGAAGCTCGTGTTAAATTGGAAATCAATATCTCTAATCATGGTTTAGAGTTCATTTATGCGTATGAATCAGGGGATTTCCTCAACAGGAAATCATTCGAGATTATGCCTTTTCAATCGGGATCAATCTATGCTCTGAGAAATCTTATCGAGCGTTTTCCTGATCTTAGTCTTCTCGATGACGTCTCCGCATTTGTCGACAATATCTATAAAAGCACTCTCAGATTAATTTCCTATGATGCAGATCTCCAGAACAAAAGTATCTTTATCAGAACACATGCTCCGTGTGATTTACATCTAATCAAGGATGCGGTAAATTATTTCAACAACGATTATAACGATAACTCACTTCATGACTTGATGAATTCGATCGATTCCATACAACTCAAAATCTCTGAATACATCGCAGAATCGTGTGTTTCAATCTTGTTAGGAAGAGATCCTTTGCGCTTATTTTTATGGAATAGAAATACAGAATTGACTTTAGATCCATCAATGCTTACAGATATTTCCAGACAAGAAAGACTTTATGACTATTCAATACACTATATTCATGGACACACGCCTGGTATCACAAATCATTACGTATCCAATTTAGATACTATGCTAGGCAAATGCCACGGTAGTTCATCAAGTTTTCAATCAAGCCCTCAAATAACAGAATTTAATCACGTTGGTGCCTATAAAGTTTTACGTTTGATTGAAGAACCGGTCTAGTCCCTTCCATGTCAATAATCTACTTCTAGTACGAAATTTGCAACAATCCGCCCATCATTCGTGATTCGCGAATTGCGAATTCCGAATAGATGAGCTATACTATGTCTATATAGTGCTTAGAGGGGGCAATTATGCTAAAGCCGCAAGATATAGTGATACTTTTGAAAATACTGTCCAATTTGGCCTCATCGGGGGGCAATACTGATGACCTATTGTCGCAGAATACACTCGCAACCCATCTATGTATGAGTGCATCGGAAGTAAATGCCGGTATTAAGCGATTGGTATTGTCGGGATTATTGGGACCCGTCAATCGAGGACAGGGCATGATTAATAAAGTCATATTTTTGCCAATAAAAGCAGCTTGCGAGGAATGCTTGATTTCAGGAGTAAAATATTTTATCCCTGTTCAACTCGGCGTATATACCCGCGGAATAGCAACCAGTTATGCTGCTCCATTATTTGAAAAACATATCCTGATAGGCAACGACCCTATTCCGGTATGGCCCTACGCAGAAGGTGAGCATCGGGGACTGGCATTAGAACCACTTTACCGATCCATTCCAAATTCACTTACACAGTATCCTGACCCGTTTTTTTACGAGTTACTGGTGTTAATAGATACCATTCGCTCTGGACGTGCGAGAGAGCGAAACATGGCCATCAAATTCTTAAAAGAGAGATTAAATTATGAACAAAAAACATCTTCGAGCAACATCCAATCTGGCAATGCTGGAGCTAGTGGCAAGAAAACTAGGCACGCTTAATAATAAGGTTGTGTATTTAGGTGGATGTGCCACAGCATTATTCATTAATGATCCTTTATCCCTTGATGTCCGTCCTACAGTAGATGTGGATTGCATTATCGATGTCATATCATTAGGACAATACTACAAATTTGAAAATGAATTGAGTAAAGTCGGATTTAAAAAGTCTATGTTGGATGATGTTATTTGCCGTTGGCACTATGACGATATTATTCTAGATGTAATGCCTGCTGAGGAAAAAATTCTCGGTTTTGGTAATCGCTGGTATAAAGAAGCTTTGGAGTATGCTATTACCCACCAGATCTCGGATGATCTAATAATAAAATCTGTAGCAGCTCCCTATTTTCTAGCCACCAAAATAGAAGCATTTCAAACTAGAGGTAATAATGATTTCTTGGCTAGCCATGATTTTGAAGACATTATCACAGTGATTGCTGGGCGCGTTAATATTGCTGAAGAAGTAGCTTCTTCAAGTGCTGAATTAAAAGCACATTTGAAATTGACCTTCAGTGATATTTTGAAAGATGCTCAATTTGAGCAGGCTTTGCCTGGACATATTAGTGATGGTCCTATTACTTTACAACGAGTACAGACAGTGATGGAACGCATTAATAAGATTGTCATGACTAAACTTTAAGACTGATATTTTTCCTTCCGGAGGCTTTATTCAAGACAAACGTGCTAATCTTAATTGATTATTGCGCTCTTGCACCCAACATTCAAGATGTCTCGTGGCGGACCAAAAACAATTAAACGTTGTTATTTATCTTTTAGACCGATTTGCCAAAACCTATCACAACTCAACACACTATACTTCTCTTTATTTCTCATCGCTATGACTGATCTTTTGCCTGGTTAACTATGCGATCAATTCTATTTGATCGCAATGAAAAATTTATCCCCATAGCAGAGAGAATTAATGTAGAAATTAATGACGAAAATAATATTATTTTAATAGTTGAAGGAAGGCTTGTGAAATAATCTGTGAATATGAAATTTTTTTTAGTTAAGAAAGCATCTAATATCTTTCCCGCGAGCAGACAGAAAATACTTGAAGATAGCCATAATCCCCAACTTATACGTATTCCATTTCTGATATCGTCTTTAATGTCTTCTAGCTCTTGAATATTTACGCTAATAAATTCCATGTTTCTTACTAATATTTTCACAGATATACCATCAGAATTCCCTACGTGTAATGATTCATCTCTATTCTGTGAACTATTTGACATTCTGTTCTCCAGAATCAATATCATTCATTTTAATCATACCGGCAATCATCGCATTGAAATATTTTGTATTCCCACAATTGTTACAAACTACCACTATCTGTGGATATGACGGACCATCAAGAAATATAGTTCCGTTTTTAAACCTGATCGGCGTTACCAAATCTTGCGCAATATTCCAATTCTTTGAGTTACAGATCTCACATACTCGATTTTCATCTGGCCATTTGGCGCTAAGCCACTGTAATGCAAGTTGTTGCACCTCATTTTCAGTAGAAACGGGCTTCGCTTTATCATTCATTATCAATACTCCATTAATTAAATGAATATAGTCTATTATAGTAAATAAAACCAGAATTCGCGAAAAGGCTAGATCCTGTAAAGCCATTGAAGAAGACAGAATTTATGGGATCGAGATTTTAATTTTAGGTAATCGTTAACTTAGCTTAATAACTTAAAAAAAGTCGCCTCTTGAGTCGTGATAGGTTCTCGCAAATCGGTCTAAAAATTACACAATAATGCTTAACATTAAATAATTAAACAGCAAATAATTATTTTGGTAAAATTTGTGACTTTTAAATAATCTAACTTTCATCCTGAGATTATGAAAACCATGTTTCTTTTACGAACTAATTCCATCAAAAAGGCAAAACCCCTCACAACTCAAGACGCGACGCCATTATCTTTCAATCGATTATATTTATTCAAATCGAATAAATAGAGTTTGCAAGGAATTGTGCCGTTTAAAAATGAATAACTTTTATGTGACCGTAAACCTATTGATCTGGCAAGCAGTGGATCTGAAGTAAAAATTGCGGCTTTCCAATCCAGCGCATGCCGACTAAGTGCTGATCCTAATTCTTGATAAAGTGGAATGAGGTCTGCGGATTCTTCTAATCTTTCTCCGTAAGGCGGATTTGCAATAATTAATCCTGTTTTTCCTTTGCATTCTGTTGGCAGCTCAAATTCATGCAGCAATTTATGTTGAAGTTGAATCATCCCAGAAAATCCTGCCGCGTGAATATTTCGTTCGGCAATTTTTAAGACGTCTTGATCTTTATCGAATCCAAAAAATAGTGGTATTGGTTCTTCCATCGCTTGCTCATGTCTAGAGAGCGCTTCTTTTTGTAGCTTTTTCCATAGTTCTGAATCATGTCCTTGCCAATTGAGAAATCCATAATCAAATCGATCCAGTCCAGGTGCCTTATCAGTTGCCATCATAGCAGCTTCAATTAAAAATGTGCTTGAGCCGCAAACAGGATCAATGAGCGGCTGACAATTCTTTGACATTGCAGGCCAACCTGCTCGCATCAATAATGCACACGCAAGATTTTCTTTAATCGGTGCTTCCCCGCCTTTTTTGCGATAGCCTCGTTGATGAAGGCTGTGCCCACTTAAATCATAAAAAAAAGAGAGCACACCGTGATGCAATCGAGCATGCACACGACAGTCTGGATTTTTTGTATCAATATCACAACGACGTTGTAATTTTTTTCTTAAATTATCGACAATTGCGTCTTTAATTAATTGCGCACCGAAAACAGTATTTCGAATAAAATCTGAACGACCTGAAAAACTAATCATCAATGTGCTGTCTAACTTAAAAAGTTTAGACCAATCATATCGTGAACATAAATCATAACAATCTTGGGTGTTATAGACAGGGCCTTTAATAAGAGGAAGATATACACGATTCGCTAATCGTGACCACAAACATATTTGATACATGTTTTCAAGTGATACTTCACAAAATACACCACCTACTGTTTCCTTACAGGAAGTGGCTCCAAGTTGAATAATTTCTTCTAGTAATAATCCTTCGATTCCCTTGGGACAAGTAACAAAAATTGAGTTTGAAAATTTCATCATTTAAAATTCTGTAATTGTTTCATGAGAGCCTGAATTACATCAGGATCTGCTTCTCGCATTAGTACACCTAAATATTGTGCTTGTCTTCGTAAAGCGCCATTGGAATTCAATTTCTTGTACGTCATTACTGCAGTATATAATTCTTCTGGCAAGTTGAGTCGCTCAATTTGTTTTTCAGAGAGCTTTGCAATTGACAATGCTAATTTTTGAAGTGCCTCCACCTCACGTTTTTTTGCTGATCTACTTTCTCGTTCCACAACAATCTCCTCTCAATACCCTAATCTTACTTTGTTCTGTAAGGATTGACAAATATCAGATGTGACCAAAACACTCGAAATCCTTAACTGGGAGATGCTTGTAAAACTCAGACCATTTGATGATAATAGCTATTTCCTGGACTTGGATTAGCGACTAATATGCCCACTATCGAAAATAATGTCCCATTAAGAGACCATCATACTTTTGCCACCGATGCTAAAGCCCGCTATGCAGCGAACGTCGTGCACATCAAAGATCTGACGGCATTGCGAGAAACACCTATGTGGCACGATAATCCATTACTCATCTTAGGCGCTGGCAGTAATACTCTTTTCCAGCGAGATTTTTCTGGCCTCATACTATTCAACGGGATTCAAGGCATAGAGTTAGCAAAAGAATCATCAGACCATATTTGGTTGAAAGTGGGTGCCGGAGAAAACTGGCACGAGTTAGTGCAATTTTGCATTGCTCAGGAATATGCTGGAATAGAAAATCTTTCACTGATTCCTGGAACTGTAGGCGCAGCACCCATTCAAAATATTGGAGCGTACGGCGTAGAATTCGAGTCAGTATTTGTTGAGCTAACAGCCTTTGATCTAAAATCGGGAAAAACAACTCGATTTGATCATTCAGATTGTGCATTTGGGTATCGATTTAGCCTATTTAAAACAGAATGCGCCAATCAATTTTACATTACCGACGTTACGCTACGTCTCAACAAAAAACCCCAATTTCATTTGGATTACGGCCAAATTCGTGATGTGCTTAATGAAATGGGAGTCACAACACCTTCTATTAAAACAATCAGTGAAGCCGTGATCAAGATTCGACGAAGTAAATTACCAGATCCCTCTCAGTTGCCCAATGCAGGGAGCTTTTTCAAAAACCCCATTATTACTCAAGAACTTTTCGAATCACTACTCAATAAACATCCTGACATTAAATATTATCCTGAAAAAAATAATATGAAAAAAATTCCAGCAGCATGGTTAATCGAGCAATGTGGATGGCGGGGTAAACGCTCCGGTCGTGTTGGCGTTCATGAAAATCAAGCCTTGGTTATTATTAATTATGATCATGGCTCAGGTGACGATATTTGTAATTTAGCGAAAGCAATTCAAGCGGATGTCAAAAATAAATTCTCAATAGAATTAACCCCGGAAGTGTGTATTCTATAGTTATAGCAATTCCCAGCATTCCTTTCGCGATGAGGGGTTTTAGGGGAGAGAATCGTGATTCTCTCCCCTAATTATATAAAAGGAAGCATCTCCCGGTTTAAAAATCAACAACAATTAATAGAGGGCATTGAGTGACTAAAACATACAAAATCCTTAACCGGGAGATGCTGTTTATACTCGACGCACATGCACTACAGATTTTAATTTTCGAATGTTTCGGATCACATTCGCTAAATGAGCTCGATCATCAACAATAAGACTGAAAGAAACGGTGTAACGATGATCGTCGCGTTCGTAAACATGAATATCATCAATATTGGCCGCAGCTGCAGAAACCGCATTCGCCATTTCACCTAGCACCCCACGTCGATTAATGACATCTACTTCAATGAGTGTGGTAAATTCACCTTTAATATGAGGTTCCCAACGGAGTGGCAAGCATACGTCAGAATCTAAGCGTAATTTTGCAATATGATGACAAAATTCACTGTGCACAATCACACCTTGACCTGAACTAATAATACCCACTATGGGATCACCTGGCAGCGGATAACAACATTCTGCCATTTGTATCACTAAGCCTTCAGTTCCATGTATCATTAATGGCGAGGTCGATGACTCTGTAGCATTTTCTTCAGGTGAATGTGCCGTCGATGCATCTGCTAATCGATGAGCAACTAACATCGGAACACGATTTCCCATTCCTATATCAGCATAAAGATCTTCTCGGGTTTCCAATTTTGTTTCGGCTAAAAGAGCATCGAATTTTTCTGCAGAAATTTTCTTGGAAGACAGTGAAAAACTCGCTAAAGCTTTATCAAGTAATCGTTTACCCAATGAAACCGATTCAGCACGTTTTTGCATTTTTAAGTAATTACGAAGACTGGATCGTGCTTTCCCTGTCACAACAAAATCAAGCCAATTAGGATTTGGTCTTGCTGATCGTGAAGTAATAACCTCTACTGTTTGTCCATTCGACAATCGTTTCGATAAGGGCGCTAACTGTCTGTCGATTTTTGCTGCCACACAAAAATTTCCAATATCAGTGTGAATAGCGTACGCAAAATCTACCGGGGTTGCACCCGCCGGAAGCTGAATAATATTTCCATTAGGTGTAAACACATAAACTTCATCAGGGAATAAATCCACTTTTGCATTTTCAATAAATTCTTCAGAGCTACCTGTTCGTTGTTGCATATCCAATAAATTTTTGAGCCATCGCTGTTCTTTTATTTCAGATATCTCAGCTTGTTGACCTCCTGATTTGTACAACCAATGAGCCGCAACTCCGTTATTCGCTTGTTCATCCATTTCAAACGTTCGAATTTGAACTTCAATGGGTACTCCGTAGGGCCCTACTAATGTTGTGTGTATCGACTGATAACCATTCGCTTTAGGCAGAGAAATATAATCTTTAAATCGTCCCGGTACAGGCTTATAAAGTCCGTGCATAATTCCTAGCACTCGATAACACAAATCAACTGAAGTCACAATAACTCGAAAACCATATACATCCATGATCTCATCAAATGCCAAACGTTTTCTGATCATTTTTTTATAGATGCCAAATAAATGTTTTTCACGACCTTTAATTTCATATTTATCAACCACGCTATTATTAAGCCCATTTTTAATGGATTTAAAAATAACATCAAAAATTTCTTGTCGATTTCCAGTCGCCTTATCAACAGATTTTTGCAATATTCTAAAACGTCGAGGATAACTTGCTTTAAATCCTAAATCCTCAAGCTCTAAATAAAAACTATGCATACCGAGTCGATTGGCAATAGGTGCATAAATTTCAAGTGTTTCTTTTGCAATACGTCGACGTTTTGGAATGGGTAATGAATCGATGGTGCGCATATTATGTAAACGATCAGCGAGTTTTACGATGATCACGCGAATATCTTTAGACATCGCCAGTACCATTTTACTAAAATTTTCAGCTTGGGCTTCTGTGCGACTTTTGAATTCTATTTTACTAAGTTTGGTGACGCCTTCTACGATTTCAGCAACAGTATCGCCAAATTGTCGTGCAACTTCCACTTTTGTAACGTGAGTATCTTCAACCACATCATGCAATAAACCCGCGATAATGCTTTCTTTATCCATGCGAATTTCAGCTAAAATGGTGGCTACTGCGATGGGATGAGTTATATAGGGTTCGCCAGTTGCCCGTCGCTGCCCGACGTGCGCGTCATTAGCTAAATGGTAGGCTTGGTAAACTTCATCTATCTGGTCTTTAGGAAGGTAATCCAGTTTGCGAACCAGTTGTTTAATGACTCGCACGCTCTGTTTCCTCCCCTGAACCGATCTGCTTACTGCTGGTCTTCAGTTCCAGCGAATAAGTCGAATTCTTCTTTCGCCGCTTTAGCCCGACTGAAATCTGTAAAACCTGCTTCTATCTCACGCAATGCCACTACGGTTGGTTTATCGTTTTCCCAGGCTACATGAGGTTCCATGACCCCTCTTTCTAACTGACGTGCTCTAGTTGCAGCTAACAGCACTAATTCAAAACGATTATCAACGTGATTTAAACAATCTTGTACAGTCACTCGCGCCATGATTAACTCCAAAAAGACAAATAGTAAGCAGAATTGCTCTATAATCTTCTGTTTTAGCAGAAAATTACCGGTATTACAAGTGCAGCATATCCAGGTGAAGGACTGTAGAGCTGGTCAATAACTAACTCAAGAGGCCTTGCAGAAGCCGATAATGGACCTGAGATTGTACTCTATACGACATTCGAGCAGCACGAATTACTGTCGTTAAATCACGGACGGCATGCTGGAAATACTGATTCACTACAACATAGTCAAATTCGTGACAATGTGACATTTCTATTTTTGCCTCAGCAAGTCGGCGCGCGATGACATCGTGCTCATCTTGATTTCGACGAGTCAATCTTTCCTTCAAAGCATCGATCGAAGGAGGAAGTATGAATATGCTCACAATATTTTGGTTCAGCTTTTTAATTTGCTGCGCACCTTGCCAATCGATTTCAAGAATGACATCCGTTCCTGCAGCCAATTGTTCTTCTACCCAACCCGCTGAAGTTCCGTAGTGATAACCAAAAACTTCGGCATGCTCAAGAAATGCCTGATTATTAACCATACGCTGAAAGGACTCATCGTCCACAAAATGATAATTAACACCATCCTCTTCTCGAGAACGTTGCGGTCGTGTTGTGTGTGAGACCGACACTCGAATATTAGGAATTCGACGAGTAATGGCCCGAACTAAAGTCGTTTTTCCAGCCCCTGAAGGTGCTGCTATGATAAACAAAGTTCCGATCGTCATGCCTGATCCCTTGTCCGTTTTATACTATTCAATATTCTGCACTTGTTCGCGCATCTGTTCAATCAACACTTTAAGCTCAACTGCTGTCATCGTTACGCGCGTGTCGGAAGCCTTTGATCCCAACGTATTTGCTTCGCGATTTAATTCTTGCATCAGAAAATCTAATCGACGTCCCATTGCATCATTCTGAGTTAAACTCCGTTTCACTTCAACAACATGTGTTTCTAATCTATCAAGCTCTTCCTCTACATCAGCTTTTTGCGCTAAATAAACTAACTCGTGCTCAAAACGATCTTGATCATACTCAACCTTTAAATCACTTAATTTTGCGAGCAATTGTTCGCGCTGTGACTTTAATAATTCAGGTAAAATACTGCGCAACGATTTGACTTGCTCTTCAACCGACAATAATCGAGAAGAAATTATTTCACTGGTCGCTTTTCCTTCGCGGACACGCATTTCAACCATTGAATCTAATGCTTTTTTTAATAATGCTAAAACCGCTTGATGAACGGGGGCCATATCTGGAGATTGCTCTTCTAGCACACCTGGCCACGATAATAATCGCGTCGCATCACAATGAATTGCTCTACCGATTTCCGTTTCTAATTCGCTCATAGCAGTGCGAAGTTGTGACAACATTGACTTATTCAAATTTACGTGTCCAGACATCGCTGCACTCGCAACGTATTTTAAGGTCACATCCACTTTCCCGCGCGATAAAAATTTACTGATGGTTTCACGAACTTGTTGCTCTAATTCTTTTAGTGAATCGGGTAACCTTACATTAATTTCTAGATAGCGGTGATTTACGCTACGTAATTCCCACACTGCCGAACCCCAGTCGCCACTGTCTTGCATTCGTGAGAAGGCCGTCATACTACTGATCATATTAACCTCTTAAGTCTAATATCACTGAATATTTGCACAAATCGAGATCGTCTTACACTATCATAATCAATTTGTATTGGCTATAATGATCAAAGAAATACCATTTTCAATTTGTTACAAAATTTACCGAGGAGAGGCTCCATGAGACCCAGTCAACGCCAACCTAACGAAATGCGTCAAATCCGAATAACTCGCGATTTTACTATTCACGCTGAAGGCTCAGCACTGGTAGAATTTGGCGAAACCAAAGTCATTTGTACCGCAAGCGTTGCTCAAGGTGTTCCTCGTTTTTTACGTGACAGCAACAAAGGTTGGGTAACTGCTGAATACGGTATGCTTCCTCGTGCAACTCATGAACGTACACAACGTGAAGCCACCCGGGGGACTCAAGGAGGCCGCACCTTTGAAATTCAGCGTCTCATTGGTCGATCTTTGAGAGCCATGATCAACACAGATGCCATTCGCGATTACACCATTACAATTGACTGCGATGTCATTCAAGCCGACGGTGGAACTCGTACTGCAGCGATTACCGGTGCATGCGTTGCATTAATTGACGCTGTACGTTTTATGCAACAAAAAAGAATGATTACCAAAGATCCGATTCGTGGACTTGTGAGTGCAGTTTCTGTTGGAATTTTTAACAACGTCCCTGTTTTGGATCTTGATTACAAAGAAGATTCCAAAGCAGAAGTCGACATGAATATCGTGATGACTGATCGCGGAGAATTTATTGAAGTCCAAGGTACTGGTGAACAAAGAGCTTTTTCTCAGCAAGAACTCAATCAATTACTTGAGTTGGGCAATCATGGAATTCAGCAGTTGTTTAAATTGCAAAAAGAAGCTTTGGGCTGGGTCACTGAAGCTGCGTAACAGGGTGACACCCCTAACAGACATCAGTGCAATTTCTTCCCGTTAGGAACATTAGGTTCAACGGTTGCTAAACAAATACCGCCGTTTTCATCAGAAAATCCTACGAGTAAAAACTGTGAAACAAATCCTGCAATATTTTTTTCACCTAAATTAACGCAACCCACAATTTGTCTACCCATTAATTTTTCAGGCGTATAATGAGCTGTCACTTGTGCTGACGTTTGTAAAATTCCAATATCAGCCCCAAAATCCGCCCATACTTTGTATGCAGGTTTCTTTGCACGAGGAAATTCTTCTACTTTCACAATCGTCCCAGAACGTAATTCAACACGTTCAAATTCATCATAAGTAATTTCACCCATTCTCTATACTCCTTCCCTATTGAATTCATTAATGGACATTCTACTTGATTTCGAATGAAGCTTCATCTGATGAACTAGAATTATTTCCGTATAAATCACTATCCGAAGTACATGTGGTTAACTGGCCTGATGTTTTGTCAGCAGACAATGTTTGAAGTATTCTTCTCAATGTTTCAGGAGAAATAGCATCAGTGCTCTGCTGAGTTTCAGTGACGGATTCAACAGAGATACTCTCAATGATTTCTAGACATCTTATGAAAGCATGATAAGCTTTAAAGGTAATTTCTACACAACATTCAGATTTATCATAAGACAAGTGCCCACCATATTTCTTTTCTTCACCATCAGCCATAATCTTTAATAGGATATTATAGAGCAAAATACCATCTTCCAGATTTTCACAATAAATTTCAACTCCGGATACCAGATTTTTTTTAATATGTTTAATTTTAGAACTCGGAAAATTCATCAATTTTAATAAAGCCATTAGATTAAACTCAAAACCCTCTTGAATTTGTTGAGTAAAAAAAGCAGATTTTGGAAATTTCTGCATTGGCTTTACAGCCTTTAAGATCTCTTTAGAATTTTCTTGGGACGTGATCAATACTGGGATTTCTTCCCGTTTGGAAATTGTCAACACGGTTAATGGCTCAGTCTGTTGAAGTTTATCAATATAGCCATTTAAGGAACGAATGTGGTCATTAATCGTATTAACCGAATCACCTAATCTTAGCGCAACAATAATCAAATTATCTAAACATCTTATTAGTGCAGATAGACGTTTTGCAGACATTGGCGGAGGAACAGTCAACTTAAAGTTGTCTCTATCAAAAGGATCGAAATTAAAACCATCAATATGCACTGTAGCAATTTTTACTAGTCTTAAATTTGCGCTATAATAATACTCTCGAGCTTCTTTCAATCTATCTTTGCTTTCATAATATTTTGCAATACGCAAATCTAACTCAGCAGAAGGTAATCTTAATTTACCACGACCATCTTCTCTGCCATTCATCTCGTCGCGGTCAAATTCAGTAATAAGTCTATTGGCTAAGTGAACATCGCCATCATTCCAAGATTTCAAATCATGTCTTAATAAACAATTCATTGCGAATAAATAAGGATAACTTAAAGACAAACTGTGATTCTTTAACTCCTGAACTTTTGATAATGCCGCGTCAATATTCTGCCTATAATTACCAACCTCTGTAAAACGATACCATCGGAAGTGAAAGTCAATATTATGTAAAAAAACTTCTTCACTTCTTGTTTTCGGCTTCCCTAAGACTGCCATTAACAGCAAAACTTGTTCCAAAGATAGATGAGGTGTCAAATAAATAAAGATATTATCGAATTTCCCACGTAGTCCACTAAGTTCATTATATTCCTGATCCAGTATTTTATAACTAGGTAAGTTGAATTCACTAAAAATCCTAAGCATTTTAAGATAGATATACAGCATTCTAGGTGAGCCAATGGGATACTGTAGCCAAATGATGGGCATAAATTCTTCGACTTCGGGTAAAAACCCTTCCTGTCGTTTAAGAATATCATCTGCAGAAACTGCATCAGTGGAAATTTCAACCTGAGCCGTCGATTCTACGTGAGATTCATCTTCCGAATCATTCAGAATTGGAACAGTGCTTGATTCAGGATTCTCCTGTTTTACAGCAAACTGCGACTGATCAAACTCTAATAAAAGAGGATGATTCGGATCCAATTTTTTTAATTCTTGAATTAAAATAGTGCTTTGTATTGAACGAATCTCATGTCCAAGCTGTTGATCATCTCTTGTATAAATTTGTCGTTTTTTTAAAAAATTTATCATGTCAGCAGGATTGTGATAATTTTCTTTAATAGAACTTACTTCTTCACGATAGCCTTTATTATCATGTTCAAGTGCGTATTTTTCCGGCATTAGGATATGAGCGATGGCTTGTACTCTTTGAGCCTGATCACAGTCTTCTTCTAAATCAGCCAAAGCAATTTTCAGATAGCCTTCGATAGTTACCCGATTTTCGGCTGTAATAGAATCACCCCCTTCTAGCTGGGGTTTTATATGCTCAGAAGATTCTTTGCGTTGTTTCATTGTTTTTTACCTGAATTAAGCGATAATTATACATATTAACTAACAATCGTCAATACCATATTTAATTAGCTAGTTGTTGCGATTTGTTATTCATGAAATAAAAAACATTATTTCTGTGACTCAACCAAAAGAAACCACCCATCGAGAGTCCTCGGAATACAAAAAAGCTTAGCAATGCAATCCAGAGTCCAATATTGCCAAAATTATGTAATGACCACCACACTATGAGAAAACCCGAAAAAGAAAAGAACATTGTGTTCCGCATTTCTCTAAATTTTGTCGCGCCAATAAATACTCCATCGAGGAAAAATGATGCCATAGAAATTAAGGGAAGAAATATGATAAAAATTAACTGATGTTTTGCAATTTGTCGAACTTCAGGAAATGAAGTCATTACATTAATTAGCTGACGTCCAAATATAAGATAAATAATGGAGAAAGTGATACCTATCACTAAGGCCCATCGACCCGCATCAAAAATCGCTTGATTTGAAGCCGCGTAATCACCACGGCCTACATTTTTACCCACAAGCACTTCTGCAACATTCGCAAAACCATCTTGAGCAAAACTGGTGAGCGTCATAAAGCTCATTAAAACAGTATTAGCCGCTAAATAAACAGGCCCTAATTTTAAACTTTGAAGAGTAAAAAAACTGTATGTACTTATTAGAAAAATAGTTCTAAGAAAGATATTACTATTAATAAATGTAATTTTACGAAAAAAATCAATATTGAAACGCCAATTATTCAAATGTATAGCCCCAGATAATCGCTTATATAAATAAACTATTCCGACTAAAGCGCCTGTATACTGTGCAATAATATCCGCAATTGCTATTCCTCTAATAGAAAGATGATGTACCACCGATAACTCAAGACCTAAAATAACAGCAAGACCATTCACAATGAGCATCAATAGAAGTGGCATTCGAACCATCTGCAACCCGATAAACGCACCTACTAAAACATAATTTATTAAAGTTGCTGGTGCTGCAAAAACACGCAAAGAATAATATTGTAATGCCGCCGCTTTAACTGCACCATCACCTTGAATTAATCCGAAAAGCAGATTTCCGATGGGATTTTTGAATAAGATAATAATAAGACCTATGCTGAACGATAATATTAAACTGTGTGCAATCGTCTGCCACGTATTTTCTTCCCCGCCTTTGCCATAGGCCTGTGCCACTAATCCTGTCGTTCCCATTCTTAAAAATGCAAAGCCCAAAAACAGTAAATTAAAGACCATAACGCCCAAACCGATCGCAGCTACAGTAGCGTGATGGTGAAGATGACCAGCAATGCAGATATTAGTAAACCCCAATAAGGGAACGGTCAAGTTGGATAATATAAGGGGTGCCGCTAACTTTGCTATACCAAAGTTCAATTTTTTCATTAAATACTCATCATTTTCTTAGGGATTTCATAATTAACATTAGATTTATATTGGATATTCTAACACAAATTGTAGCTAAAACCAATGGCTTCCTCTTCTTCTTCAGACTAATATAGAAATCCCTCTGTTGCACGGTTATCTTTAATCTGAATCAGCGTGTTTCGGGTTTTTCCACTGTCAGTGTATGCAAAGTTTTACTAAACTGAGGATTTTATAGTTATCAAGGAAGTCAAATGAAAAATGAAGTAGATGTCGTTAACGGTGTAAAATACTGGGCTAAATGGTGGATTGCTCAACGTAGAAAAAAGCTCGAGGAAAAGCTGAATGAAACCATGTCAATTAACCCCTTTTTAATGCCCTTTTTGTTCAGTTACCACCACTTAGGTAGTTTTGAAGATTTGGTTGATTTGATTATCGCTAGCCATTTGATGACTGGGCATAATACAAGCTTTGGTAAGCTGGTAGATGAAAAGATTGTTACAAAAGTTTTTGGTGCGCAGAAGCTGGATGTCAAGTTTCGTAGGCAAACTGCACCATTTGGGCAGCCATGTTTTGATGAGATTGATCATATAATAACCAGAGAGGATGGAAAGATTGAACTGCTGTCGTTAAAGGCTGGCAGGTGGACTATTCAATTAACAATGGCCGTCCAGTTAAATGTGGCGTTTAAGGAAATTACTGAAAAGTATCCTGACATAGCTGACAATATTGTCGTTGGAGTGTTTTATGGAAATAAAGAAGATTTGACCGATAAATACGATATTTTACGAGGTATCAACAGAGGTGCTGTGCACAACGTTCATGACCTGACCCATCGCGTTCATATCTATTCTGGTCGTGAATTTTGGACATGGTTAAGTGGTGGAGCAGAAGAAACGCAGGAGTGGGTACTAAAAGGCATTTGTGAGGCTCTCAACGAAGAAAAAATTCATGAGACATCTGCCAAGCTTCTTGAACAGTTCAAGACTAGTGTTGTTGAGAAATATGAAGCTGATGTAAGAGTCAATGGAATTATGGATTGGAAGAAACTTCTGTCAAAAATAAATGGATAATGCATATCTGGGTTGCAGGACTTCTAATTACAGCCTCTCACTCAGTCTCAAGTAAAACTAACTTTTTTTCTTGCTCAGACTCTCTATCGTAGTAGCACTTGTCTCCCGAGAAAGATTCTCCATCTTTCCAAAAGGTTCTAGTCCTCACGTGGGGTCTTAAGTGGCTAATTGTGTGACCACATCGTGGATTATTAGCTTTCCCTTCAATCTTTATTTTCTCTAATAGCCCCTTGATAACCTCTCCTGCTACCCTGCCAAGGCGCGGAGGAACTGCATTGCCAACTTGTCGAAATTTTGCTGTTGTAGTGCCTTGAAACTTCCACTTAGCTGGAAATTCTTGAATAGCTGCTGCTTCCCCTACTGAAATTGCCCTCAGCTCTTTAGGGTGGCACATGCTAGTGCCAGCATGATTCGGCATTGTTACAACAGTCGGGCTTGGAAAGGCATAAGATAATTTTCTCCAATAAGCGCTTCTGCCACCTTTCAAATACCAGCTTCTACCCATAGATTCTTGTTGAATATTTTCGGGCAGACTTCTCCAATTCCCCCCTTCGGGAACCATAGAAAGGTATTTGAGCTTTCTAGGACTAAAGTTCATTGCCTCTGGGAAAAGATCTACAAACCCAGATTGAGGGGAAATTGTTTCGCCAAGAGTTTTAAAAGGAGGTAAATGATCTTTTGGTCTATTGCTGTACTGAGGTGGAGGGAAGTCTACAGAATGCCCGAATCGATTTCCAATAAGTAATATACGCTCTCTTATTTGGGGTGCGCCATAGTTAACCGAGTTAACTACAAAGCAATCTACATGATAGCCAAGTTCATTAAACCCATTAAAAATTTTTCGTAGCAGTGAACCTTTTTCAAAATATTCTTTCGGAATATCTTTGTTGTCTATGAGTTCTTTTTTGTTAGGTGCAATTGACATGGATAGCAAGCCTCGAACATTCTCCATTAGAAATGTTGCAGGATTGGTTTCTTCAACGATGCGCAGAAACTCAAAAACTAATTGTCCTCTTGCGTCTTCAATACCAAGCCTATTACCGAAAACGCTAAAAGCTTGGCATGGTGGCCCTCCGACAACAAGGGGCACAATTGAGCTTCCGAATTTTCCAGCTTTCTTAAGTTCGTTTCCAGTAACCTCAGTTATAGAGCAATCAAAAACTGGAAGATTTGGTTTATTGTATTTGATTGTGTTAACTGCGTCTTTATCGTTTTCGACGCAAGTGGCACACTCAAAGCCAGCCATCTCTAAACCTAAGTCTAAACCCATTGCACCACTGAAAAGAGATATAAATTTCAAAACTGTCTTCTCCTTGTAAATTTGGATCGAACTCATAGTTACCAATGAACAATGGCGAAATTTGGTGGATTTTTTTAACTTAAACTGGGAAACTGTCAATAATGAGTAGGATGCTCAAACCAACTAAAATATGAATCCTATGACGTAATCATCAGATCCTGGTGGCTAGAGCTTAAACGACAGAATTTCACCAAATTCGCTAGATCTAAAAACCCGATGGCGAGATCTTATCAAATTTAGTTGTGTACGACACTAAAAAAATTCTTGTAACGGGCACCTTTTAGCCATTTAGGAGTGGAACGGGTCAGATCTAAGATTGATACATTCTTTTGACTTTTAACATGAGGATGTATCAATACTAAGAGCTCCATTGACTCTTCATTGCGACCTTGATCTCAGGCCATCATCAAAAGCTAAGCACTATTAATTACATATTATCCAAAAATTGCTAATCCAGTGCGCAATATGATCGTTGATAGCAATGAAATCGCTTGCGTTTTACCCAGAAATAACTATTACAAAATAGTACACTCATCGCGATCAAGTTCATCATAGATGGCTTTATTTTGCCTATCATAATCGATGGGGTCAGGTCTAACATTGACACTTTAGTCTAAAGTTTCAATGATAGACCTGACCCCATCTTATTCTTGGAGGGATATAAAGCGCAGCGAGGGGGATCCGAGCGAGCAATTCCCGGAAAGACAGTCGGATTCTCACGCCGACTTTGAGACCCCTTACCTCCTTACCTGTACAACTTCTCACTCACCTCAAAAATATTTTCCAACGTAATTATCCGATCAAAATAGTGCCTATTTTTCAAGCTTTCAGTTGCACCACTTAACGAGATCAATACTTTTTCAATGGTTTTAGATTTTGGATTATCAAGTAGTTTTATCTTTTTCTCGAAATCATCAATCACATCTATACCCACAGCACTTTGTGTATATCTTATCTCACAAATAGTAAATACATGATCTGCTCGATCGAATATTAAGTCAATTTGGTAACCTCGACTTTTTTTATCCGTGCCTCGATTATAATAAACGCCACTCTCATAACGGACTGCTGAGAAACCTAAGATCGTGGAGATGATTTTATGGTTTTTTCTACAAAAACGCTCAAAAGCGTAACCCAACCATTTCATATAAGATTCTGTATTTAACGCCTGGGTTGGTGAGTGATTAAAATTAGCCTGATTGATGTCATTTATTATCGGGCGAATAAATTTATAATAAAAACGCAGATAATTATCGGCGATACAAAATCGTGCTAACTTGCTTTTTTCATCGGCATTATAGGGAGTGTATTTTTCAATAAATCCACATAACTGTAGGTCATTCAAGACATTAGTAAAGTTGCCTCCGCTCGATATGTTAAGTTCTTTTTCGATTTCACCACGAGTTGAAAATTTCCTATGGCTTAAATACTCCACAATTGCTTTATAATGAACATTTTCAGCAAAGCTACTAATAAAAATTTTGTCATGTTCCCTACTAAAATAACTATTTTTCTTGAAGCTGTTCTCACAAATTCCAATCTGTATAGAAGAGCCCTTATTGATTCTTTTCAGATATTCAGGCACTCCACCTACGCTTAAATAGGCATCCATGATTTCTCGCTCAGATCTATTTGCCAAATATTGTCTAATTTCATTTAATTTAAATTCATTAAGATGAATCTCATACATCGAACGGTTGTAAAGCGATTTAGAATGTATTACTTGATTAATCATAAAAGAAGGTGCAGACCCACAAAGCACTACAATTAATTTCGGGTTTTTACGCAGATGATTATCCCAAGCAAGCTTTAAATCAGAAACGAATTCATTTTTATATTCAGCAAGCCATTGAAGTTCTTCAAAATAAAGTGTCCAAACCCCTTCTTTAACGATTTCTGAAATATAATCAAACACCTGATACCAGGTTGTGAAATTAAGATGTTCTATAAAACGCTGATCCAATGCTTTAGACAATTGAAAAAGCACTCTTTTTATTTGAGCTTGAGTATCGCCACCTTCAACACCTTCAAGTTTGAGCAAATTACGCTCCCTAAAAGTCTGCTCCACAAGTTCTGTTTTCCCAATTCGTCTTCGACCATAGACCACGATGATAATCGCCTCATCAGATTTAGCCGCATCAAGTAAGCCCTCCCGCTCAAAATCACGCCCAACGAAGTGCGTATTTACTGGAAATAATTGATCTAGTTTAATGCTCATATCTTAGTCTCACTATGTTGTAGGGCCAATAATAGACAATTATAGCCATAATTGGCCCGAATGTATAGTTAATTTATGGCCAATAACGATGTATTTATAGTGTTATTGGCCCTAAATAGTAATAATTTCGCGGCCAAAGGAAGGGAGAGGGAAGGGAGGGAAGGGGTCAAATCTTGACAAATAGACAAATCGACGTTGTTATCGAACATTAACCCTCATTGATACCATGACATTTTTTAAACTTTTTTCCGCTGCGGCAAGGACATGAATCGTTTCGACTGCTTTTTTCTATTTTACCATCAACATAAAACCATTTTCCATCAATCTTAAAAAATTCACTGAGCTCTTGGATTACTGTACATTTTCCCTGATACTGATGCAGCGCTCTAAATTCTACAAAGGCATGACTAGAATTTTTTTTATCTGCAAAATGGCGCATTACTTCAAGACCTAACAATCGATGTGATTGTTGTTTATCTGATTCTTGATCTGAAAATCCTTGAGCCGCTTTTCCCTGCATTGTATTTTTTATGTAGTTTAAATTATCTAAAGCATAAGCAGAATATCTGGAACGCATTAATTCTTCAGCTGTTTGCGGCAACTTCAAACCTTGATGAAATAACTTACAACAAGTTCCGTATGTTTTTCCGGAACCGCACGGACAGTCTCTAGAATCATTTTCTTTTATATCGTTAATACTCATCAATAATCTCTAAGTGTCTATTTAGCAGTCATTTTATGACGACTAGTCTGGTTGCAATCAGATGAACCATTAAAGGCCCAATCGGGCTTTAAACTAGAATGAGATAATAATCATTCTCATCTTATAGGTTAATATGATCACTTGTCTAGATAATTTCCAAAAAGTACAATTAAAACTGTATTCACACTAAGGAGCTCTTATGCAATTGACAAAATCACTTCAACTACTAGCACTCATTTCATTGAGCATTTTCAGTTTTTCAAGTCTAGCCGATACTCACACTATTGTGAGCATTAAAAAAATTACAACAATTAATGGCACTGATGCAGAAGGATTTAAAAAAAACTTTGGCGATACTTCTATCTCTACTCCCGAGCTCAGCATTCAATGTGGAAAACATTCTTGCGAGATAACAACTGCTCGTTCTGGATTTTCCGGTGATCTTGCAAAACAATTGCTCAATGGACGCAAAGAAGCTGTCTTTGTAAGTGAAAATGAAAAATTCAAACTGCAATGTGGGATTACCAATGTTCCGTTTTGCAATGTAACCCAACGCGATGGAATATTGAGATAGTTTAGAAACTACCCACTCCATATTTTTCCATGATCTCAGGGATATCAATTAAGGAACTACGAGTTGGACAAATATATCTTATCAATTGATCAGGGCACCACATCAACGCGAGCCATACTCTTTGATGCTAATGGAATTCCAATTGATAAACATGAAATAGAATTAAAACAAATTTACCCCGCTAATGGATGGGTCGAACACGATCCCAACGAAATTTGGGAAGCCACATTAAAATGTTGTCAAGCAATGACGAAACGCATTCCAGCAAACCAAATCGTAGCTATTGGAATTACCAATCAACGTGAAACCACTGTTCTTTGGGATCGTTCTACAGGCGCTCCATTACATAACGCCATCGTTTGGCAAGATCGTCGCACTGCCGATCGATGCCGCGAACTCAAAGATGCCGGTTACGAAAAAATAATTTCTAACGAGTCAGGATTATTATTGGATCCGTATTTTTCTGCGACAAAAGCAGAATGGTTGTTCGATCATATTCCAGGATCACGTACACGTGCAGAAAAAGGAGAACTTGCATTAGGCACTATAGATTCCTATCTAATTTTCAAATTAACGGGTGGAAAAATTCACGCAACAGATGTTACGAACGCTTCACGAACAATGTTAATGAATTTACATTCTCTAAAATGGAGTGAATCACTCCTAAAATTATTTAACATTCCTGCACAATGCCTCCCTGAAATACTTGAAAGCGCCGATAATTTTGGAGAATCACTTCCGAATTATTTCGGAGTACCTATCCCTATCCGCAGCGTTGCAGGTGATCAGCAAGCTGCTTTGTTCGGACAAACATGTTTCGAAGCTGGAGATGTCAAATCTACTTATGGCACTGGTTGTTTTATGTTAGTGAACACAGGCTCTTCAATTTCAACTTCTAAAAATAAATTATTATCAACCTGTGCATATCGTATTAACAATCAGACAACCTATGCGATTGAAGGTAGTATTTTTATTGCAGGCGCAGTCGTTCAATGGGTACGCGATGCTTTGGGACTCATTTCAACGGCCGCTGAAATTGAATCTTTAGCAACCACAGCAAAACCCATTGAAGGCCTGTATTTTGTTCCTGCCTTTACAGGATTAGGTGCGCCCTATTGGGATCCAAATGCGCGTGGCGCTATTTTAGGACTCACTCGCGATACAGGCACGGCTGAAATCGCCAAAGCGGCACTCGATGCTGTTTGCTTTCAAACGCGTGATTTACTCAACGCTATAGCGCGAGACATGCACGATGCAAACTTAGGACATCCACAAAGAATAAAAGTCGATGGAGGCATGGTAAATAATAACTGGTTTTGTCAACGCTTAGCCGACCTTACTGGCTTAACTGTCGAAAGGCCAAAATACACTGAAACAACTGCCATGGGCGTTGCTTATCTTGCAGGATTATCAACCGGAGTATTCAAAGATCTTTCTTCGCTCACCGATATTTGGACTCTAGACCGTCGTTTTGAACCTACACTGTCTCAAAATCAGCGAGACACATTGTATGAAGGTTGGCTAAAAGCAGTAAATAGAATTTCTACTGATTAACACCTAAATAATACCGAAAGCTTATAATAGGCTATAATCTCTAGATAGATCTTTTACAGGGATGTAACAGTGCGACCGAGTGAAAAAGCGTCTAGTACAAATGTACCTTTCCTAAGCTTTGCGGCACTGGGCATTGTGTTTGGGGACATCGGAACCAGCCCTCTTTATACCTTTCAAACAATATTAAGCAGAACATCTCATTTTCCAGACTCCAGTATCATTTTGGGCACTCTATCTCTAATCATCTGGACCTTATTCCTAATCACGACCCTTAAGTATGTTTTATTTGCGCTGCGATTCGATAATGATGGTGAAGGCGGAATTATGGCGCTCTTGTCATTATTAGGCATGAAAAAAGTACAGCGTCCTGCCATTATTGCAGTGGGATTATTTGGTGCTGCATTAATTTATGGTGACGGCGCAATTACTCCTGCTATTTCTGTTCTTTCTGCACTTGAAGGTATGAATGAGGTAAGCACAAGTTTCAAACCATATATTGTTCCGGCATCGGTATTAATTTTAGTGCTTCTTTTTTCAATTCAGTCTAAAGGTACAGCACGAATTGGTAAACTGTTTGGACCTGTTATGTTAATTTGGTTTGTCATCATTGCTGTGCTTGGAATTCGTGGAATATTACAACACCCGAGCGTAATTGCAGCACTGAATCCATATTATGCATTCAGTTTTCTTCTGAGCAATGGACTTTCTGGATTTTTTTTACTCGGTGGTGTTTTTCTCTGCGTCACGGGCGCAGAAGCTTTATATGCAGACATGGGACATTTTGGTAGAACACCCATTAAATATGCTTGGTTTTCAATCGTATTTCCGAGTTTACTTTTGAACTATGCGGGGCAAGCAGGAACAGTGCTTGATGGTACTTCATCTGAAAGCAATATATTTTATAGCCTTTGTCCAGAGTCGTTATTAATTCCCATGGTAATTCTTGCCACTATCGCAACTATCATTGCAAGCCAAGCCGTTATCACTGGGGCTTTTTCAATGACTCGCCAGGCTATATTACTAGGTTGGTTACCACGCATGTGGATTAAACATACTTCATCAATGGGTTACGGACAAATTTATATTGGTGTAATTAATTATTTACTGATGTTCTTAACAATAGGATTAACGATTGGATTTGGTAAATCAACAAATTTAGCCTCTGCATATGGTATAGCCGTTTCTATGACGATGCTGATGACCACCACCCTTCTTTTCATCGCAATGCGCTATATTTGGAAATGGAATATTTTTATTGCGGGCGGTATCGCATCTATTTTCTTCATGATTGATAGTGCATTCACTATTGCCAATCTTGCAAAAATCAAAGAGGGTGGTTATATCCCCTTAATGATTGCAGTCTTTGTTTACTTAATTATGTGGATTTGGCACCGAGGTGCTCGCGCTGTTACAGCGCAATTACATCAAAAACTTATACCATTAAATGATTTTCTATCATCGCTTGAGGACAAGCATATCCCTCGAGTTCCGGGTATGGCAGTCTTTTTAACCCGATCCAAAAAGGATACACCACCTGTGATGGTGTGGCATCTTAGGCAAAATCGCTCACTCCATAAAGAAATTTTTATTTTACATACCGAAATATTGCAAATACCGTGGGTACAATCTTCCGACCGAATTTCAGTCAATGAAATTTCAAAAAAATGTTGGCGCGCTGAAGTGCGATATGGATTCATGGAAAGACCGGATATTCCTGCAATATTAAAAGATTGCGAGGTATTAGGATATAAAATTAATACTGATGATGTGACATATTATATTGGACGTAACTCGATTATGAATCGAACTGATGGAAAAGGGTTACCACCTTGGCAAGAAGAAGTATACGATATACTTGAACGAAACCAAGCTCATCTGAGAGATTATTTCTGCTTACCTAGCGATCAAGTCGTCGAAATTGGGCGACAAGTACCAATATAGGCCACTCAAATCTTTTAACCCTTTGATTGCAAGTGATTTTCCTTAGCCGGGAACCCCTGTAAATTACTAATATCTATGTTAAAAAGCCTTCTGATGGTGTATAATGACCAATAATGACAAATTTACACTCTTTAGGTAGCGATTATGGCTCAACAACTCAATTCAACAACAATGACACATGCGTGGTTAATGATCGCACTTTCAGCAGCCTTATACGGATTTATGGGGTATCTCGGCACTTACATCATCAACGATAATATGTCTATCTCATGTATGCTTTTTTGGCGATTTTTGATTGCGGGCGTTTGGATGATGATTTTCGTCATAAAAGATATTATCCGAAGTGAAAATATTTCGTTTAATCCTAAAATTATCATTATCATGTTTTTACTCAGTGCAGCAGGCTACTCTGGATCAAGCGGATTTTATTTTGTTTCCAGCCAATCTATAGGTACTGGACTTGCCATGGTCATATTCTTTTCTTATCCCATTGCAATTGCGTTATATTCTTGGATTGTACACAGACATAAAATGAGTCTTCTAACTTTTTTCACTCTCTTACTTATGTTTGTGGGATTAATCTTATTACACGATTTTTCCGGGCACACACTGAGTCTCAATGGATTATTCATGGGAGTTCTAGCTGCTCTAAGTTATGCACTCTACATTATTGGCAGCAAAAAATTCGCCACCGCTGATATTAATTCGAACTTACTCACGATGATTGTGTGTTTTGGAAGCGCAAGCTTATTTTTAATTTTATCGCTGACATCGAGTAATTTCATTCTTCCTCAAAGTGGTAGATCATGGATCTCCCTGCTCACGCTCGGTATATTAGTAACTGCCTTACCTATTCAATTAATGATGAACGGATTACAACATATGAGCGCCACAAGAGCCTCTATAATTTCAGTATTAGAGCCACTCGTTACAGTTATTGTTGGAATCATCCTGCTTCATGAATCTGTCACCACACTGCAATTCATTGGCGGTTTTCTAATCATGGCTAGCGCAATTTTCGTACAATTTCAAATAGCATAAGAATGGAGTAATCATGAACCGAACCTTTCCTAATCTACACATTATTAATCATCCACTCATCCAACATAAGTTAACTCTGATGAGGATGGAAGAAACCAAGTCCGGGCAATTTCGCCAATTACTCCGAGAAATCACTTTTCTCATGGGTTACGAATTAACAAAGGATTTCCCTACTAAAGCCGTCACCATCAAAACTCCTATCATTGAGACAACGGGTCTTATCTTCGATGATCATGATGTTTCAATTATACCCATTTTAAGAGCTGGCCTCGGAATGGCTGATGCACTCAGAGAACTTATGCCTACAGCAAATGAAGGCCACATTGGACTTTATCGTGACCCAATATCTCATCTCCCAATTGAATATTTTGTAAAACTTCCCTCAAATAAAAATCAAATGTTTATAGTCCTCGATCCTATGTTAGCAACTGGCTACTCTGCTGTACGAGCCCTTGAAATATTATTAGAGCAAGGAATAGATCGCAAAAATATACGCTTTTTAGCACTTATTGCGGTACCCGAAGGCATAACGGTATTTAATAAAATGTTTAGTGACATTCCGATTTATGTGGCTGCATTAGATGAATATTTGAATGATGATGCGTACATGGTACCTGGATTAGGTGATGCTGGCGATCGATTATTTGGAACTAAATAGCCCGGCATCAACTGTGGATTTCTCTTCAAGAATCTCGCCTGATTGAGAAGTTGCTCTTGAAAAAAATGTATATTTTCTGCATAGCATCATACTAAAGTCCCCCACCACAGAAGGAGAAGCTGCATTGTCGCATAAAAATCCACACATTTTATAGAGTGCCAACCATTCTTCTAAACTTCTTTCACGACCATCTAATAGCACCAGCATCAACATATCCGAAAAATAATTGGAATCTATACCTTCACCTGAAGATAATGATCTCTCAATAACTAGTAATCGGCTATTTTCTGACATCGCATCATTAATGTTTTTTAGAACAGTAACACACTGAGCATCAGTAAAGTCATGTAAAACACCTTTAATGATATAAAGGTCTTTACCTCTTGGTATCTGAGCGTTATCTGACGATTCGAAAAAGTTCCCTGGACATGAAATAAATACCGTTTTGTCTAACTTGCGTAGCTGATTATGAATATTGTTCATCACCTGCTCTGTATCATACAAAGTCAACTCATGGTGAAAATTAGTGTCGCGAGAATATATCTCCCAGAGTAAACTACCATACCCTCCTGCCACATCTACAATACTTTTATAAGTTGAAAAATCGAACTTTTCAGCAACTATTTCATCGTCATTTTTAGAAAAGCAGCCTAATCCAATATCAAATTTTCGTCGTTGATCAGGATTTACATCGAGATATTGGAAAAAATTCATATTATTAGCTTTTTGAAAAGCAGATTGACGAGTTAATATAGAATGCTTAAGTTCACTCACTGAATTCCACCAAGCATTATCAACCATACAAAAAGCTGGCTGTATCGTTTGAGGTGCATCACCAAGAACAGATACGAGTATCTTAGATAATTTGTAAATATCTTGTGATTTTTTAGAAAGCTTGAGTAACTCAAGAATTTTCATTAGGCGGTCAAATTGTTTGAAACTAATTTTTAATGAAGCCAATATCAATTCAACATCTAATATTCTATCGGATTTCATATAACTAATTAGATTGATTTGAGCTATGGTATGTAGTGCCCGAGAAATTAAATGAAATTTTGAAAACAATAGCACCATATCTTTAGGACTAGATTCAAGAATCAATTGTAAGTCTTTTAAATTTGCACTCAAACTAATTGACACTAACTGATCAAATTCATCATTTTGACCAGCCAAATACTCTAATAAATTTGCAGAGCGACACCAGTCTCCTTGACTGACGATAAGTTCTGGATGTTCATCATTTAAAAATGGCGTTATTAATGATGCACTGAATTCTTCTCTATTATTTATATCAATAACATTGTGGCGGGCCAAAAATTTAAGCAACCTTAATAAGTAATCTCTGTCAACTGATGCTATTTGACTTATAATCGCTTGGTAAATAGAATCAAAACCTTTAGGCTTAGCGCCAATTATTTTACCTAGATTAAATTCTGCGGCCATATGAACTGCTCGAGCTAGTAGATATCGCACAGAGTACGAATAGACCAATCTCTTTCGAGATGATTCACTTATAACTACTTCCATTGACTGTTTATTCATTAGCCTCTCCAATACGTTTAGAAGGTCCTTAGGTTAGCACTACTGTGAAAAAAAAAATCAGTAATATTACAGAACGACCACTGCGCCTTAATACTAATAAATATCAAAAAATTTCTTAATATTGTCTTTCTTTATCATTCGTTTCTTTTCCATACACCCAACGTTTACTTAATGTTGCAAATAATACAGACTTTAGAGGCTAACTCACGTCAATTCAATACCCTACTATCACTACCAAAAGATCGCGTAAGTTTACCGAGGATATCTACTCAAATGCCCACTATTATGGACTTCTCATTTTACAAAGGAGCAGCAGGAAATGGACCAAAAACTGGTTACGAGCATTCATACTTTTAACAGTTTATTTTTACAATTAGCTAATCAACCAAAAACCGTGTGCTGGATACGAAGTGTTGATTATAACAAGCAGTTGTTTATAAGCCCACAATTTGAATTGGTATTTGGTGGCTCATGCAGTAGCTTGAGCGAAAATCCTAGCTCTTGGTGGAATTACATATTATCTAATGATATCAACAATATTAAACCGATAATTTATTCAAGGATTAAAATGCCCCTTGAAGAAGATAACAGCATCATTTTTTTCAGAATCCTCTCAGCGGATGGTCAAATTAAATATATCAGAGATATCAGTTTTACCATATTAAATGATGATAACAAACCTCTTGCAATAGCAGGTTACGGTGAAGAGCTATCTAGTGAATTTTGGCATAGAATTACAGAGAAAGAGAATAACATCCCTAAAACAGCAGCGTTATCGGATAAAATTGATCTAATTAAAATTCTGAATGAAGAAAATTGTAAATTATTCCCTTCAGAACACAAAAATAAATCCAATAAATTGACCGGACTCAAAATCAATAATATCCGAGTAAGACTAACTCACCGTGAAGCTCAAGTCTTAGATCATCTAAAACAGGGGAAAACTGCAAAAGAGACGGGTAGGGAAATTTTTCTATCGCAACGCACTGTTGAAACGCATTTAGAAAATATCAAAAACAAGACGGGCTGCAAAACAAAATTAGAACTAATGAGCAAAATTATACACTTTGAATTAGGAAACTAACAATGTGCAGTAGATTTTTTCAATTAAATTATGTATTGATTATATTATCTGTAGTATTCTAACAAACTAACAGGAGAATTATTATGCAAAAAACAGTGATTGATGGGCTTACGAAGCTACAACTCTTCCCAATGACACTGATGCTAGAATATAGAACTGATCAATTAGATACTCGCCTAACAGAGATAATAACAAGAATTCTAGAGGAGAATTTGAACAAGCAGACAGAACTTGTCAAAGATGAACCCTATAGATCCATTATTTTGAATAACCAAATCGAGACTACCGATCTCGAACAGTGGAAAAATGGCACTCTATCACCACCAAAACGGCGCATTGCCGTTGATCAGTATATTAAAGCCTGTCTCGCAGAACTCTCTGACAATAGAGATCTTACGAAAATTCACGAATTGAACCAATTTGTGTTCCTACACCGCTTTGAAGCTTATGCAAAATATTATCCTGATCAGCCTGCCCTTGTTTTCAACGATCAAATCCTCACCTACGCTCAACTCAATGCTCGAGCTAATCAAATGGCTCACTTTTTACTCGAACAAAAAAAAGAGCGCGGGATAGACACTGAACATGAATTTATCGTTGGTACATTCCTACCCCGCGAACCCGAATGGATTATCGCTATTCTAGCTATTTGGAAAGCAGGCGGTGCTTTCATCGCCATTGATCCTACCGCGATTGGTAATTCACCGGATGCCATCGACGATTATTTTGATAAATTTGCTCAGACCTTAGCGGATGGAAAACCCACCTTTATTTTAACGCATTCTGATCACCAATATTTATTACCTAAACCTGATAAACATGGCTTTTTCTGTCTCTGCTTGGATGATTGCGAAAAAGCAATCAATTTTTTTCCTACAGAAAACACCGATATCAAAATCGATCCAGAGGATCTGGCTTACATTCTTTACACCTCGGGCTCTTCAGGCAAACCCAAAGGTGTTGAAATTGCTCATCGTGGATTTATGCCCTGTATAGAAGCTCATCGAGAATGCGTGGATCTCACATGCGATTCGATCATGGCTCAATACGCCACCTGCGATTTCGACGCCTGGGTTGCTGAAACTCTTATTCTAGGTATCGGTGGAACTTTAGCGATTGTTCCAAGTGAAATTCGACTTGATGAAAAACGCTGTGCACAATATTACCGAGACCATAAAATTAATGTCGTCATTTTCACACCGGCTTTTCTCAATAAATTAGGTGGACCTGAAAATTTCCCTTTATGGAAAGCTCTTTTCATTGTCGGGGAATCTTTCGATTGGGAGCTCGTAAAAAAATGGAAAACGGATCAACTGCAAATTGTGAATGGCTATGGACTCACTGAAACTACGATTTGTGCCACGCTTGAAAATCTGGACATGGATGAAGTCGGAAAACCGCTGAGTATAGGCAAAGCAATTGTAGGTACTAAAATCCTGATTAAAGTCCCAACGAATATTGACGTTAATAATCCTGAGATTGAAAAAGATTACGGAACTGAAACCACCTATCAAAACCCAAAATCTCCTCTGTCAGTCGTTGACCAAGCGGGCGAACCTTGGTTCGGCGGTATCTCACTGACGCGCCGCTACCGAGGCGACGCCATGCAAAACAATGCGTGGCGCTTTGAGAAAATTGATGATGAGCGCTATTACAAATCCGGTGATAGGGCTATTCTTCGAGCCGATGGCCGATTAGAACACCAAGGCCGCTATTCTCGTATGGTCAAAATCAGCGGAAAACGCATTGAACTCCCCAGCATCGAAGCCAATCTCTGTGAGCATTTTCAATTGGAAAAAATGCATGTGGCTGTCACTGCCGTGGGTAATTCTCTGGAAGATAAAAACCTCACCACTTTGCTGGTTTTTTTAGTAGAAAAAGAACATCAAAAATTGGATGATGCTGTGATTCGAGATTTTATTATCAATACTGAAAAGAACATTGATAAACAATCACCGCTGCATATCATCTGGAAAAAAGACTTTCCAACTACGCAAACTAAAATTAATCTCGTTGAACTGAATAAATCGTATTTTGAGACTCATACCCAAAAAACTCATGATGCATCTTCTGTAGATTGCAAAATCAGCTCTGATGAAAATGTTATCCTATTAAAACTACAGAATTGCTGGAAAGAAGTTCTGTGCAAAACTGAACTATCGTTAGAAGATGATTTTTTTCTCATTGGCGGTCGATCCATCGATATCAGCCCACTTATTCAGGTGATACGTTTAGCTTTCCCTGAAATAAAAGAAGAGATTAATAACGCTCTCGCTTTAGAATGCAAAACGCTTTTAAGCCAGACAAAACGCCTCTACAGCTTACTACATCCTATCGAACTGACGGATCTCAAGAAAAAACAAAACTCGGACGCACCCTATATTATTTTTTGCCCCCCTTCGATTTTGGGCGACCCTGAACAAGATTATTCTGAGTTCTTCTCACAGTGTGATCAGGACTTCAAAAAATCGTATTTCGACGAGCGCTTTCAGATTTACGGACTAAAAGCCCGAGGACTCACTGATCCTTCTCTGATGCCAACAACGCTGTACAGCATGGCTCAAGACTATGCATTAACAATCAAATACTGGATTGAAAAACACAACAAAAAAGATATTCCGATTTTTATTCTGGGTTGGTCTTCAGGTGGCACCCTAAGTCCTGAAATTGTGAATGCCCTGGCTAAATATAATATCACAGCTTATGCTTATGTCTGTGATAGCATCGCGCCGTTTCCCTTTCATCACCTCAGTCATGAAGAACAGACCCTAGAACTACTTTTACTTGCGAGCAAATTAAGTCAAGCGATTGGATTAAAAATAGACACCCAAGATCTCAAGACCGAACTCAGCAGATTACAAAAACCGCGAAATCGCATCACCCACTGTTTTGATTATCTAATTCAAAAATCAAAAAAAAACTACCTCAATATCCTCATGACTGCGAAGATCATTAGACTTGCAGAACATAATTATATTATTCGAGAACCCTTACAGCCTATTAGATTATACAAAGCCAAACACTATTTACTCGAAGGTATCTTAACTGAGGACAAAGCACACTACTGGCCTAAAAACTGTATCCTGGGTCTCGATGAAATTGAAGATAACATAGTCGAAGGTAATCATTTTGAAATGATACAACAACGTAGCCTCGCACAAAAAATTACAGCTCAAATCACTCAGGATTTTACCTATCACAAACTTAAAAAACTCAAAAAGATTTTGGAAAATCAAGCAAATTATGTGGTTCCCTTCATAGAAATCATTGAAACTAACGTCCTTGAGAAGGAAGAAGAAACTAGACTGAAGATTCTTTTTTCTGATGCCATCACTAATTTCTTAGCTAGCCCACAAAAAAAAGTACTCTTATTGCAAGGAGAATCTGGGCTCGGAAAGTCCATAGCTGCCGAACACCTAGAAAAATCTTTAGAGGCAATCGGGACTCCCACTAAAAAAATAATGATGAACCGATACACGAGCAAGGAATTGAAAAGAAGTATTAGAGAAGATCTCAAAGAATCGGGCAATGTCTGGGACACTAAATCATTCGAAGTCAGGGTACTGATATTAGAAAGTTATGATGAAAAACAAGGTGCAACGGATTTTAATTACTATGATACCAATGGACTTTCGGACTACGAAAATCTTAAAGTTATATTCACATGTCAATCAGAAACACTTAAACCAGGCTATCTCACTAATTTTATCCCTCGAGAAATAGAGGCGCTCGACAACATCAAGCTCCAGGCATTTAATGAGGAGCAGATAAAAGATTTAATGAGTATTTATTTGAAAAAAAATACCATGGAACCTAATAGTCATGACCTTGAAAAATTGTACCTAGAAATTAAATCACATGCTGAATTAATCGAACTCGTGAAAAATCCTTTGCTCTTGAAGTTCGTCTTAAAATCACTTCCTATACTCCTGAAATCACCAGAAAAATTAACACCTTTTAAAATCTACGAAGTATTCAACCAAGATTATTTTGAACGAGGAGAAAAAAAAATCAAAGGCCAAACAGGAATAGAACATGATCAAGATTTTCAACTAACGTGTCGATTACACTGTCAGAGAATTGCTCTTGCCTTCTTCTCGGAAGGATTCACGAGCTATGAAGTAAAGAAAAGCAAAAGTCTACTAAGCGCTTCAAAAAAAATATCCAGTCCCCTAGATAATTTATTCGATTCCCAATATAAACAGTTACTCAAAGCGTCACCTCTGTGCTCCAAAAACAATATCCATCAGTTTATTCATAGATCAGTGCTCGAGTATTTTGCCGCAGAAACCTTAATTACAACACTTAGAGAGGAAAATGTTGACTACAATGAACTTCAAACTTGGTTTATAGAAAGCAAGCTTCTACCAAAAAAATTAGTTAGCAATCAAGGTATAGTAAAATTCTGGGCTGAGGGCTATCGGCAATATCCGACAATCAAAACTACGTTAGATAAAATTATTACTGAGACACGTAATAATGAAAAAATTAAAACATTAGGGGGAATCGCAATCACCTTACTCAACATGGCGGGTGAATTTTTCAATGGAACCAATCTTAGAGATATACGAGTTCCACAAGCTGTCTTGAGCGGCGGTTATTTTGATTGCGCAGATTTCACAGGCTCCGATCTTACTGACGTTAATTTTTTTAGAGCCTGGCTAAGGAACACCCGACTGAATAATTGCCAGCTAAATGGAGTGAGTTTTGGTGAATATCCATATTTCAAACATAATGATGCAGTTTGGAGTATGGATTTTAGACCTGAAATTAATCGATTAGTAACGGCTAGTAAAAATATCGTTTATATTTGGGATGTCGAATTAGTTCAATGCATTGAGGAATTCAAAACACCTATGAAATGTATTGACCGTGTTAGCATGAGTGATGATGGGAAAAAAGTGGCACTGGTTGGATTCGATAATACAGTGCGGGTTTTGAATTTAATAAGTCGAGAGATAATAGAGCTAAATGGGCATAATGCTGCCGTGGTGAGTGTTTATTTAAGCAGAGATGCAAGCAAAGTAGCCTCAGGAAGTAGAGATCGCACGGTGCGAGTTTGGGATCTAATGAACAATCAAGATACAGTGCTTGGCAAACATGATGACACAGTGACCAGTGTACACTTGAGCGCTGATAGTAGTCGTCTTGCTTCTGGCAGTGATGATAAAACTATACGAGTTTGGAATGTAGCCAAGGCTCAACTGATAGCAATATTGCGTGGTCACGAGCGTGAAGTGACATGCGTACATCTGAGCGGCGATGGAAGCACAGTTGCTTCCGGAAGTTTAGATAAGACCATACGTTTATGGGAGATTGCTACTGGCCGGTCAAAGGTACTCAAGGGACATAAGTTTCAAATTACGAGTATTTATTTAAGCGATGATGGACGAAAAGTTGTTTCTGGGAGTGATGATTTTACAGTGAGAATATGGGAGGCATCTACCGGAGCATCTATCGTACTCTCTGGACACAGGGATAGCGTGGTAAGTGTCCGCTTAAGTGACGATGGTCTAACCCTGGCTTCGGCAGGCTTTAGAGATAAGACCGTACGTAGATGGGATTTATCTACTAATCAATCGGTGGCATGTCATATTCGTACCGATAATAACAATCGTACTTTTGTATTGGGAAGTTGGGATGATACCGTAAGTATAAATGATTGCACATCTAATCGACCGATACTTTTGCATTCCGTTCAGAGCAAACCTCTAGGTAATGATAAGCGAGATGAAAACTTCAGTGTGCCTTTTAAAGTCGCCTTATGTTTAATGCCACGATTTCAATCTATTGAGTTAGGTAAACCTAAAAGCTTAATTCTAAATGAACACATAAGTAAAAATAGACAAATAATTGCTTCAGCTTCAGACAGAAATGCCAAAACAGTGGAGGTATTGAATCTCGAGAATGGTATAACGAAAATACTCGAAGGGCATGCACTCCCAGTAACAAGCTGTCATTTAAGTGAAGATGGCCGGATCGTCGTCAGTGGCAGCCAGGATTTTACAGTACGAATGTGGGAAGTAGAGAGCGGTAACTCATTAGTTTTAGAAGGACACAGGCATGTTGTGTCCAGTGTGTATCTAAGTAAAGACGGACAGACTGTTGTCTCTGGAAGCTGGGATAAAACTGTGCGCATTTGGGATGTATCTAACAGCCAATCAATAATCTTGAGTGGACATGAAAAAGAAGTGAGCTGTGTCCATATTAGCCTAAACAAGACGAGAGTTTTTTCCGGAAGTTGGGACGGAACTGTGCGTATGTGGGATGCTGTATCAGGGTTACAATTAGCTGTGATTTCATCAGCGGAGGGAGTAATTGCAATTTCGTTGAATGAAAGGACAAACACCCTTATTGTTAACTATAGTACCTCTATTCAAGTATGGGACAGCTTTGATGATAAACCTACCGATTGGAGACTAAGGTGGTCCTCAAATACAAATCAATCTATCAATTTAGCCGGATCTGAATTTATAGGGTCAAAAGATTTATCAAATCAAAATCAAGCATTAATTATTCAGCGAGGTGGATTCGATACAACAACAAAACCCATAAGTCATACCCAAAACCCCACTGCAGTTCTTGATGATTTTGATAAACTTACCCAAAAGCATTTTGAATCAATGATTTCCTCAGCAAAGATCCCTGACTCTCAGTCATCACCTAAATTGATCAGAAAACACTCACAAATCCGTGATGACCATCGAGTTCGATTTTTCAGTCAAGGCACCGCTTTTGATAATAAGCCAACTACTGACACTCAAATCACTGATTCATCGACTAATGGGAATTCATCAGAGAACGAATCAAATGGTGATCTTGCTGGGGTGACAATAGATTCGTTTAATGAAAAATCATCTAGTGAAGATAATATTGACGTTACAGCTCTTACTCTCGCAGATCAAGACGCATCAAAAGAATCTAACGAAGACGCTACTGTTACTGAGTTCTGCAAAATGTAACTTTTACACCTTGAAATTTATCATTGAAATAATTTACTTCATCATTGGCCAAAATAGTATTACTACAGCGATAAATCCAGATCTATGCCCCCATTTTTTGTGAAATTGCTTTCATCCGTAATAATACAGAGATCAGGCACATACAATAAATGCTAGATTAGTAAATTTCATTTTATGTCTTATTTTAAAGCATTAAATAGCAAATACGCCACGAATCAAAAAATACTCTTTCGATTTTTTATCATATTTTAATATTAACACCCTTTTTACTTCACGTACTTATGCTGATCTGCCCAGAAGCGCAAATTTTTATCCTGCTCTCAGGTTTTATGTATTCACTTGAGAGGAGATTAATCATGAGATTTTTTGATAAAAAGGCTAATGAAGTTGATGGCAAAACAGTGGTTCGAGAAGTCGTTGACAATGACGTCAATGAAAATCTTTATACCGCAATACGAGAAGTTAAAGCACTATTAGAACAACGAATTCGTAGTGAGACTAAATTGTCTGATAATCATGAGATTCAGTGGGAACCTTATTGGGGAACAAAACATACTAAGAATATGGATAATCTCGGCTATGTAATTGGTTTACGTTGTGGACATTATTCATTCAGAGTAGATTACGATCCAACAAAAGGTATTCATATTAATTATGGAAGTGATATCAGAGATGATAATTATTTAAGGGCGAGAAAAGCGACTCGACCACAGAATGTTTTTAGTTCTAATAATAATGACGAACAATATGTTCGACAAATTTGGGAAGAACTTTCTCGTCGATATCGATATTTTAATGGCTCTGCGAGTTATGAAAAATGCCGTGCTGAAGTTGAAAATCAAATGAAGCATGACAATGTAATTAGAGTTTATTAATTCATTATAGCTCAGGCTCGCCAGGTAAATCCAATGATCTTGAAATGACTCATCGTGGATCAATATCTGTAACTGTTAATTGAGCTGTCTCTTGAATCTCAGCTCTGCTAAAGAATAGAGCTATCTCTCTGATTGCAGCTGATGCGTCATCTGAACAATGAACTGCATTCCACTTTATTGATGAGCCAAATAGTCCTCTTAAAGTGTCTTTTTGAGCGTTAGCGGGATCAGTCGAACCTTTTAATGCTCTTAGTTTTTTCGCAGCATCTGTAGTTTTAAGTACCACCAATACACTTTCACCTGAGGTAAATAAATCAAGGACATCGAATCTTTCCTGTTTCATATGAGGGTATAAGGCATCAACATCGTCTGTAGTTAATTTCTTAAATTTAAAAGTTACGACCTTGAATCCTTGTTTCTCAACAAATGAAATAACCTCCCCTATTTTATTACGACAAGGAATATCTGGCTTTATGATAAATAATGTTAGGTTATCCTCATTCTGAAGTTTTTTTTCTACAGAAGTATCCAATTCAGATTTTTTACAGAATTTAAGTAGACTGCTCGGCCTATGGAAAAAACCGATATTCATCCTTGAAGCAGGGACATGAACATAGTCATCTGGATGTAGTTGTTTAGCTGCAGCGTTAACCACTAATAGATGATGTTCAAATTGATTAAAAGCGAGGTATTTTCGACAATTATCCAAACGCTTAGCATAAATTAATTCAAATTGATATTTAGAGACAGAATAATCATTAGTAACAGATTGTAATCTAGCCCATATAGCTAAGTGATATTCAACAAGTAGTTTCTGTAATATCAATCGTGAGTAATTTAATGCACTTACGGGTGATCCATAATAGTGCTCAAGCATTTTTTTATCATTTTCTTCATTAAAACTAGATTCCACTGAAAGCTTAGCGAGATCCCACAAGGGATCATTGTTACCCGAACATTCCCAATCCGAAATCACAAGGACATCATCATCAGCACAATAGAGAATGTTATAAATAGAAACATCATTATTGCAAGGCACTTTTACATGACACGTTTTTTCTAAAACATCAGAGACCCTATGACATATTATACTAATCTTATCCATATCGTCTGAAAAGGGTATACCCATTCGTTTCATTTTATACAGCACACCCTCATCGTATTTGATAGGCAAGTAGTCAACCGTATATTTTTCTGAAGAATGCAGGTTTTTTAAGGCAGATAATGCCAACACCAAGAATTTTTCAGACTCTAGCTCATGTACCGATAATCTTCTATAATATGATAAAAATGGAACGATATATGTCAGATTTTCTTCATCATACCGGATTAGCTTGGGGTAGATTCCGAGAGCAGCAGCTTTAGTTAGAGCAGCTAATTCTTCGGAAGCAGAGAGTCGATATGGATCATCACCCTGCCCAGCAATTCGCAGGAAATAGCTATTTTGAGAAGCGCGATCAACTATCTGATATGATCGATTATTCAGCGAGGATAAGGGACGAGCCTCATAGTTAGAGAGATCAAGTCCGATACTAAGCCCCCTAGTTATTCTTTCTAATTTTAAATGTGTATTGAAGGTCTCAAGTATCTTGGCATTTTGCAATAATTGCTTTGTAATCTGTAAGTTATTCGTGGTTATTATCGATTTGAGCTCTAAAATGGCTGTGTCTATGTCAGCATTGATTATAAGGTAGTCATACCTTTTGTAGCTAGCGCATTCGAGTTCAGCAACTGACTTCTTGTAGCGTTGTTGTGTAGAAGCCTGATCGCCATCTCTTTTAGTGAGACGCTCCATGATATCTACCATCTTTCGAGGACATATATAAATAGACTTTAAATCAGGGACTATTGAGCGAACTTGCTCTAAAACCTTGGAAGATACATCAATAATAAGTGATATTCCGGAATTTAACTTAGTTAAAACTTCTGAAGCCGCTATACCATATTCCTCACCGTAATCTGTAAATCGTTGTAGCATATCATCTTTTGGAACAACTTTTTCAAACATCTCCTTATCTACAAATCTATAAGGGTTACCCTCTGATTCATTATCCCTCATTTTCCTCGTTGTGTAGGGCACGAGCCTCTCTAAATCAATAATTTGTTCAACAACTTTTTTGATAATCGTTGTTTTTCCAACTCCTGATGGACCAGAAACCACATATAATGTTCCTTTCTTGATTGGCTTTAATGATGCATCAAACGTTGGGTTTACACATTCTAGCTTCAATCGATGAGATAGAGGTAGTGATCTTGACTCGCTTATAAAATCTAAGACTTCTGTAATATCAACATCAGAAATTAATTTATTATTATCGATGATGATATCTGAAATACACTTTAATTCGGAAAGTCTTGAATTGAGATTCGATCGATCTAACGCTAAATGGGTTTTTATTATATTTTCGTTATACCGCGCGCCTAAATCCCTCTCTCGAAGAATAAGTCGACATAGACAAATATCTAGTGGGAGATCGATAAATATTATCATATGCAGCTTATCTCTTATTGACTGATCAAATGCCAGTGTATCGATTTCAATTAGTATCAATGATTCTTGATTAGAAATACTGTCTTTCAAATCATTTATTTGACTATGGTCTATACTTAAGACTAATTGAGAAGCAGGTAGGTTAGATATTAACCTTGTAATAAAAGTTGTTTTCCCAGATCCTTTATTACCAACAATTCCGATAGTAATCATTTTATTTAAACTCCATTAAAATATGTTAATCAGTAACTTTAGTAAGACAATTAGAATATAGTAATAATTCTCTAATGATAGACCCAAGCTTAGAATCTTCGATTACAGATTCAATATCATTAAATCTATAACAATACTGAGGCACTGATAATTTTTTTTGCAGTAAAGAGAAACGATCTATTAATGAACGATTTACGTTATTTTCATTCAGCAGATCACCCATTAAATGAGCCAGTTCCGTTATTTCTGTTTCCTGAGCACCCATCCTTGTTATTTCAGACACAGAAAGCCTATATGATTGTCTATTAATACCAGGCAAACTGCTAAATTTATTAATAACTATACCCAGATTCGATAGCAAGTTTGTGTACTCTTCAATGTTTTTTTCAGGATAGGCCCATACTTGATGTGTTTCTGTGTAATTGTGATTATTTGAAGATACCATAAAGCCACGTTCAGAGAGGATATTTGCAAATAGTTTTGCGTTTGTTATTATTCGATTTGCATAGTCCCTTCCACCACAGTACTTCATCTCCATGAGAGTAATTGCGAGTGACAGCGAGCTGCTGGGATGATTATGACTAACAAAATGATTTGATTTAGATTCGATTTTGTCAGCCAAATCCTTTCTATTAGTGGCTAAAAATGCTTTATGAGGCCCGGGTAATGTTTTATGGGTAGAGCCTCCGTAAATATCAACTCCGTGCTCTAATGGATTGGGATAAGCTTGACATAAGATTAGGCCGTTAGTATGACTTGTATCATAATATAAAATAGTATCAGGTGTAACTCTATTAATAAGCGCCCTAATTGCCGATGTATCAAGAGGGAACAAGAACGTAGCATGATCGAGATAAATTAATTTTGGTTTTATTTTTTTAAGTAAGTCTTCGAGCTTACAATAATCTATCTCAAATGTATTTTTAAAGGGTATAAAATTCAAACTCAAACCCAACCTTTCAGCGACGATAGTAGTACTAACATGCCCACCATTCTCGACTGGAATAGTTAACACTGAATCTCCTAAATCAGCTAATCCTGCAAGAGCTATGGTCATGCAATTCATTCCTGAAATAGGCTTCGTATTTATATATATTGCTCCGGATAATTCCCTCAAGATGGGATATAAAAATTCATTTTCTAATAAATCTATAGGCTGTCCACTCGGAAAACACCAAGCTCCAAACCTTTTGAAATCATTCAAATAATATCTAGAATATATATCTAATAACAATGGCAGTCTTGATAAGGGTGAAAGAGTATTTTCACTAGGTATAAGGTGAATTTTTTTCAATGAATTTCTTTCATTATCTTGAACAAATGCAAGCAGTTGAGCTATTTTATAAATATTACTCATGTTACTTCACCTTATCCAAAGATAAGCCACCTAGATAGCCATAGAGTCCCGTATAAAAGTTATCCCAGTATGACATTGCTGATAACGCGCCATGCCTGAATAAAATGGAAGAATTATAATCAGTAATCAGAGACTGCAAAACATTTTTCAAAGCATTACCATGAACCTCATCAAGTGAGATGTGTATTTTAAAGAAATATAGCTCTAATTCCGAAAACTCGTTTCTTTTTAACAGACGATCATAAACGAGACTGAACCATTTATTCGAAATTGACTCCATAATCGTCATCGCCGATAAGGACTCGATTAATGTAGAATTTGTGAATAATTTACGAAAAGATTCTATTAATATTCTCGTATAAATATCCATCTCAGCTAGCGGCTTTCCGATCGACTTTGTAATAAAATCTTTCAATAGCGCACTGTGTGAGGAAGTATAAATATTTGCATCAAGCTTATCGATGCCTCCGCACTCATCGACTAGATTTTGCGATACGACGAAAAGTATAGACTTATCTGTTGATTTTAACAGCAAGGCACCAAGATACCCTGGAAATTGCTCAATGAAATAATATAACTGCGAGAATAAATAATGCAATTGGTTGGTAGTCAGCGTATCTATACTATTGAGTAACGGTGCAGATAGCAAAGACTCTTCACACTCCAAAGCCATCTTAGTGAAATATTCATCAAAATTCATACTATTCTCCTATGAAGGTTGTTTTGAGATTCAATTACATATTCGTCGATGATTGAAGAAAGCTTTTCTAATGTAAAATATTGCGGGATTACATTAGGAACTTTATCATTAACGATAATATTCCTTGCAGTGCTCTTGATGACGGTTGATCTACAAAATAATGTAGCTGTCATTTCACTACCTGAGGAAATTATTCTGTGCAAAACATCAGGAGAAAGCGTATATTTTTCACCTGCATTTCTTACTACAGTCTTTACATATTCTACTCGAGACGAACCTATGCGAATCGGATTGGTATTTTTATCTATATATAGGTATTCATCATATTCTGAAGCTTGAGCAGAAGGAGAATATTGCCAAATTTCACTTTTCAAGCTACCATTAAGGACCGTTGAGGCAAAAAACCATCGATGGTCATGAAGCGTTTCTTTTATTTCAACACTATGCTCCCAAATATGAAATCGAATTGTAAAATCATTAGAGGTATATAGATTAATCTTGTAGAACCCATTTTCATGCAGATACGAGTTACATGCTATTTTTTCCAAATAACCTTTATCACAATTTATCTCTTTTAAACAAGCAATAAATTTTTCTTGACCAAATCGATACAAAATGCCTGATATATCTTCCATCGTTTTTTGAGAAACCGTTGAATTGTCAAAGCATTTTTTGATATCGTTGACCAGTTCCGACAATAATTTCGGCAACGTTATGTTTAATTTTTCCATTATTTCCCCCAATTAAAATTACTACTGTTTTAATTCTAGTATCACTTCAATTAGTAGATCATCAGTAAGATTACGGGAAGTTAATTCAAGATATTTAACGTGATATTTTTGCTCGATTAGCACTAAACATAACGATTTTCAGCGATTCCGTAATATTACGGTGAAATAATAGAATAATAATTTGCTATTTTCATGAACTTTATTTAAGACTATTTTAAATAGGGCTTTTATTAACTTTGGCCTGAATTATTTGAATATCCGATACCTATAATCACCAAATATTAGCTTATTTTTAAGTATATTATCGAGTACTTCTGCTGATCCATAAGAATACTCAAAATTTTAATCTCTTCTCAGGTTTTTTTAATTAACTTGAAAGGAGATTAACATGTCTATTCATATCTTTAAAGACGAAATTGTCATCGAAGATGAAACGTTTAATGCACAAATAGCTGAGCTAATTGCGGATAAACTAAACTTCAATGATCAATTAAAAAAAATAACTTTCACCAATGTTATTTTTTCATCTGATTCTATTGCATCATTCTGCAATCGATTAGATTTTCGCTGTAGGAATCTTCAGAAAATTATGTTTCAATTTTACGACACAAAACTATCTACAATCGATATAAAATATCTCAGCAATATCTTTCCTTTCTTCACAAAAATACACTTTCAGAATGCTGGTTTAAATAGTGATTCCATCAATATTATTGCTGAATATATCAGTAAAAATCCTGAAAATATTACAACATTGCACCTTGAAAATAATCGTTTTGGTATTGAAGGACACCACGCGCTATTAGATGCACTTACTAAAAATGATATTGTAGACAAGGTTTTTTTGAAAAACACTCATGATTATAGGAATGGAGAGGACTTTACATCAGTTTACGAACATCTATCACACATGCTCACCGTCAATAGCTCTATTAAGATACTAGGCCTACAAGAGTCATATGTTAATTACCCATTGGTTGAGCTATTATTCAAAGGGATAGAGAATAACAGAGGGCTACACAAAATAGATCTAGGCAATAATTTTTTCATACATGATAGATCAGGAAAGTATACTAAAAAATTTGCCACTGCTGTAAAAATGCAAGGCCTTATTAATCAATTTACTAATGAGGCATCAAAAAACCCACATATCAATGAAGTAAAATCAATTATCCAGTTACGTGAAGTTGTCAAAGAGAGATTTTTTTTCGCTGTAACACATTGTGACCTAGAAACACTTCAAAGCCTTTTCTCAGAAAATAAAGTCAACAAAGATTGGACGACCTCTGATAAAGGCTATAACGCTTTACATTTGATCGCAAGCTCTACACAACCTATTGCTATGAGTGAGGCCGCTATAAAATTACTCTATCAATACAATTTCAAAGAACTTCTTTATAAGCGTTGTGCCAGAAGTGGAGCCAAGTTACAGCCCATGGAGCTGGCTCGAGAAAAAGCACGATTTAATATTGCTGATTTATTGTACTCAACAAGGGCCTTCAAACTAGCAGCCCCAGTTGTTACGAAAGTCAGTAATGTCACTCGAAAAGCTTTCTCAACAAACTATAAATCGTGTGGTTTGTTCTCGAAATCCTTGACTGATACGACTGAATTCCCCTCGCTTTCAGCAGTGAAACAAACATTAAAAGGATAAAAGTTAGCAAATATATTTGTTGGCCCGCATATATTGGCCAGCCCTTGGGTAAATTGCATTTGTGTCATTATTTTGGTACATTTGGCACTTACCCTTGAGGCTTGCCATGCCAAAAAAACTTATTGCGGCTGAACTAGAATCATTCAATAGAATGTTTGCTCAATTAGCAAATCAGTCAAATACTATCTGCTGGATGAGGAGCCTCGACTATAAAAGACAGCTCTACATTAGTCCAAATTTCGAAACCATTTTCGGTGATCCAGCATCCAAACTCTATGAACACCCAGAATCTTGGAATAATTATTTACTACCAATAGACTCTTCAACTATTAATCAAACAATTTCCAGCAGATTGAACAATTTAACCATCAATGATGGTAACAATCATATGTTTTTCAGGATTGGATCGCCTGACGGTAATGTACATTACCTCAGAGACTGGAGTATTTTAATCTGCAATAAATTAGGGGAAGCCATAGCAATTGCAGGTGTTGGAGAAAAAATTAGCCCGGAACAATGGTATACCTTAGTCCAGTCCAGTAATAAAAATTCACCAACCTTATTGCCAGGCGGAGTATCACTCAATGATATCTTACACAATGAGGCAAAACTTCAATCTATTTCCATCGACATAGACCACAATCAAGTTCAACCAGCTATTAAAAACGTCAATTGCATTCGAGTAAACAATATAACCGTACCACTTTCCAAAAGAGAAGCTGATTGTTTATATCATCTACGTCTTGGTCATTCAGCCAAAGAAACAGGTAAAATTCTTTTTATATCACCACGCACCGTGGAAACTCACATCGAAAATATAAAACAAAAAGCTTGTGTTAAAACCAAACTTGAGCTTTTGACGCAGTTGATCCCAATCAATACAATGGTTATCGATAAATAACGTAATTTTACCGTTCCCTCCCTGTCAATCCTCCACTATATTCGATCATGTAGCTCTTATGTGTACTAACAGTACCTTTGATTAATATTTACTGTGTGAGGAACCAATGAAATTTTACAAGCTAATAGAGGAAGGAAACATACCATCTATTGAAGCATCTATATCCAAAGGGGATGACTATTCCGGCCTAACTGTTTTAACAGTTCTGGATAAACTCAATTCCGCCTCACTATTAAGACTTCGCTCAAACAGAGCCATTACAGATTATGATGAATTATTCGATCCAGAGCGATTGAAAGACAGACAAACTACAATCTTACTTCATCAGGGCATAAAGATTTTAATATCAGCTTGGGGGTCAAATACGCTCGCGAATACTGGTCTTAAACAACGACTCGATTATGAAGCCTCAAGAAGATTGGCCCAGTTTTGGATGGTAAACAGAAATGAAAGCTATCAATCTCTTTCAACCATAACTGAGTATATCAATCAATGGGTAAAACTAAAATCAGAAAAATGGCTATATAATAAGTTACCTTCGAAGGAAAATAGTCGACTTAATCTACATATTAATAGAAAATTGAATGAAATAATTAACAATGACACCAATAGTTCAATTCACGGCCTATTAAAAGCAACGTACAAATTAAAGTTTTTTCATCAAGCAGTCAAATTTTACAAAAAATCCAAATTTGAATCGAATTTTTGTGAGGCTCTCGAAAGTGAATTACATGAACGCTTCCTGAGATTCCCAACGGATTTTATACGAGAAAAAATAAATATTTTATCATTTACAGGATTAATAAAAGATTGGAAGTCCAATCTAGTCTCTATTGTAATCTCAGAGGAAATTGAAGACGCTTTAATTTCTATTCTAGAAAAAATCAACTTGCCTATATGCAGTCATCGTCAAATAACTGATCTAACAATCACAGGAATGATCGATGATTTCAAAAATAACCAACTCGATCATCATCTAACGAATTATCTTAGAGGCCTATTTAAAGAAACAATTCAGATAAATCTATTTAACGAACTTCTAACAGATCAATCAATGGATACAATATCTTCAATAACTTCAGAAATTATCTTAAAATTTAAAAATAGAGAAATCGATTTGATAATGCCTTATCCTATCGAAAAAGTATTGCTCCCTGATTTATATCAACTGAAAAAGAAATGCAAAAAAATACTGTCCTCTACTGGAAGCCTGGAACATAAAATCAATTCATCTCTGGTGAGCCGCAATGAAATAGATGCCATAAAAAGTGTTATCTCTCATATTCCCGAATTGGTCGAAAAACTTTTGAAGGATAAGCTACCTCAATCTTCAGCTCAAACTGCAGTGTATTCTGAGATAGAAAAAGATGAAAAAAAGCAAGATACTCATGAGGATAGAGAACAAAACCAAAGCTCAAAATTTTATTGAAGATGTGATGATTTTCGGTAATATTACTGAACCAGGATAGAATTTATTACACTATCCTTTGTCTAATACGCAGTCATAGATGATTAATTGCTACAATTTCATTAGATATGATACTGTATTAGTAATCTTGACTGCGACTATTGAACTAATCAACTAACCAGCGTAAATGATTAATAAATTAGTGGAGAGCAACCATGCGTAAGACATTGATTGAAGAACTTGCAGATAGTGATCTATTCCCGATGACCCTGATGCTCGAATATCGTGCAGGCAACTTAAAAACCGGTTTATACGAATCTATCTCCAATCTTCTCTGTGATAATCTTTCTAAGCAACACGAGCTTGTCAAAGAAGAGCCCTATAGGTCCATTATTTTGAATGACCGCATCAAGATAGCGGATCTTGAACAGTGGAAAAATGGCTCTCTAATACCGCCAAAACGACGTATTGCCGTTGATAAATACATAAAAGCCTCTCTCGCCCAACTTTCTCAGAATAAAGATCTTACGAAAATTCACGACTTAAATCACTTTGTTTTCTTACATCGCTTTGAAGCTTATGCTAAATATTATCCCAATCAACCCGCCCTTCTTTTCAAAGATCAAATGCTCACTTACGCTCAACTCAATGCTCGAGCTAATCAAATGGCTTATTTATTACTCGAACAAAAAAAAGTGCGGGGGCTAGATCCTGGGCAAGAATTTATCGTAGGCACATTTCTACCCCGGGAACCTCAATGGATTATCGCCATTTTGGCTATTTGGAAAGCAGGGGGTGCTTTCATTGCCATTGATCCTACGGCGATCGGTAATTCACCGGATGCCATCGACGATTATTTTGATAAATTTGCTCAGACCTTAGCGGATGGAAAACCGGCTTTTATTTTAACGCATTCTGATCACCAATATTTATTACCTAAACCTGATAAACATGGCTTTTTCTGTCTCTGCCTGGATGATTGCGAAGAAGCCATCAAGTTGTTTCCTACGGAAAATACCACTATCAAAATCGATCCAGAGGATCTCGCTTACATTCTGTATACCTCCGGCTCTTCGGGTAAACCCAAAGGTGTTGAAATTGCTCATCGGGGGTTTATGCCCTGTTTAGAAGCTCATCGAGAATGCGTGGATCTCACACGCGATTCGATCATGGCTCAATACGCCACCTGTGATTTCGATGCCTGGGTTGCTGAAACTCTTATTCTAGGTATCGGTGGAACTTTAGCGATTGTTCCAAGTGAAATTCGACTTGATGAAAAACGCTGTGCACAATATTACCGAGACCATAAAATTAATGTCGTCATTTTCACACCGGCTTTTCTCAATAAATTAGGTGGACCTGAAAATTTCCCTTTATGGAAAGCTCTTTTCATTGTCGGGGAATCTTTCGATTGGGAGCTCGTAAAAAAATGGAAAACGGATCAACTGCAAATTGTGAATGGCTATGGACTCACTGAAACTACGATTTGTGCCACGCTTGAAAATCTGGACATGGATGAAGTCGGAAAACCGCTGAGTATAGGCAAAGCAATTGTAGGTACTAAAATCCTGATTAAAGTCCCAACGAATATTGACGTTAATAATCCTGAGATTGAAAAAGATTACGGAACTGAAACCACCTATCAAAACCCAAAATCTCCTCTGTCAGTCGTTGACCAAGCGGGCGAACCTTGGTTCGGCGGTATCTCACTGACGCGCCGCTACCGAGGCGACGCCATGCAAAACAATGCGTGGCGCTTTGAGAAAATTGATGATGAGCGCTATTACAAATCCGGTGATAGGGCTATTCTTCGAGCCGATGGCCGATTAGAACACCAAGGCCGCTATTCTCGTATGGTCAAAATCAGCGGAAAACGCATTGAACTCCCCAGCATCGAAGCCAATCTCTGTGAGCATTTTCAATTGGAAAAAATGCATGTGGCTGTCACTGCCGTGGGTAATTCTCTGGAAGATAAAAACCTCACCACTTTGCTGGTTTTTTTAGTAGAAAAAGAACATCAAAAATTGGATGATGCTGTGATTCGAGATTTTATTATCAATACTGAAAAGAACATTGATAAACAATCACCGCTGCATATCATCTGGAAAAAAGACTTTCCAACTACGCAAACTAAAATTAATCTCGTTGAACTGAATAAATCGTATTTTGAGACTCATACCCAAAAAACTCATGATGCATCTTCTGTAGATTGCAAAATCAGCTCTGATGAAAATGTTATCCTATTAAAACTACAGAATTGCTGGAAAGAAGTTCTGTGCAAAACTGAACTATCGTTAGAAGATGATTTTTTTCTCATTGGCGGTCGATCCATCGATATCAGCCCACTTATTCAGGTGATACGTTTAGCTTTCCCTGAAATAAAAGAAGAGATTAATAACGCTCTCGCTTTAGAATGCAAAACGCTTTTAAGCCAGACAAAACGCCTCTACAGCTTACTACATCCTATCGAACTGACGGATCTCAAGAAAAAACAAAACTCGGACGCACCCTATATTATTTTTTGCCCCCCTTCGATTTTGGGCGACCCTGAACAAGATTATTCTGAGTTCTTCTCACAGTGTGATCAGGACTTCAAAAAATCGTATTTCGACGAGCGCTTTCAGATTTACGGACTAAAAGCCCGAGGACTCACTGATCCTTCTCTGATGCCAACAACGCTGTACAGCATGGCTCAAGACTATGCATTAACAATCAAATACTGGATTGAAAAACACAACAAAAAAGATATTCCGATTTTTGTTCTGGGTTGGTCTTCAGGTGGCACCCTAAGTCCGGAAATTGTGAATGCCCTGGCTAAATATAATATCCCAGCTTATGCTTATGTGTGTGATAGTATTGCCCCATTCCCGTTCCATCATTTTACAGAGGAAGAACATACGCGAGAATTAATCTTACTGGCACAAAAATTAAGCAGTGCAGTTGGATTAAAAATAGACGCTCTAGCATTATCTACAGAACTGATTAAAGTACAAAAACCGCGAGATCGCATCATTAACTGTTTTGATTATTTAATTCAACGAGCCAATGAAATCCACAAAAATATTCTTAAAACCGCAAAAATCATTCGTATTGCCGAACACAACTACATCATTCGAGAACACTTACCATCATTCAGGCTTTTTAAGGCTAAAAACTATCTGCTAAATGGAATATTAGATCAAGATCAAGCCAAAACCCATTATTGGCCTAAAAAATGCATTCGTGATATGGATAAACTTGAAGATAATATCATTGATGGAGACCATTTTTCAATCATGAAAAATCCTCTATTAGCAAAAAAAATCAGATCACAAATTATCTTCGACTACGCTACAAATAAACTGCATTTATTTGAAAAAATGTTATCAGAGAAAAATGACTTCATATTACCAAATATTAAAATTACAAGTATCGATGAATATAATGAAGCACAGAGCCTAAAAAAACTATCGGAAGTCACTTCAATATTTTTACATGACTCAGAAAAGAAAGCGCTATCAATTCTGGGTGACTCGGGAATGGGTAAAACATATTCATCTGAAAGAATATATGACACCTTAGTTGAATTAGGCGTTCCTGTTGCTATCATTAAATTGAATCAAGACATTAGCAGTGATTCCTTATCACAAAAAATAAGTGATAAGGTAGAGGAATTTAACAAAAAGTCTTTATGTGAAATTTCCGTGCTGATATTAGAAGGACTTGACGAAATAAAAAGCAAAAAAGAAGTCAATTATTACGCCATTATTGAACAATTAAATAAAAGTAATTTCCTAAAAAGTATATTCACCCTACGCACTGAAACATCGACTATGAGATATAAAGATTTAAATGAAGATACCCAAAAAATATTCGAAGAGATTGAATTGCAGCCATTTTCTGACCATCAAATGAATAATTTACTAAAAATAAAAACAAAATCAGAAATCATCGCGAGTCATTACTATGAAACCATTCGCAGATACCCAGAACTCTATGAGCTCTGCAAAAACCCACTAATTCTAGAATTTATCGCAAAAATATTTAGAAAGAATCCTTTGATTTTATTATCAAAAGAAGGTTCTATATCACGATATAAAATCTACATGGAGCTCATAGACTCCTACTTGAAGCATCAGAAAAACAAACTAACATACACTAAAGAAGGTTGCGTTGTAACTCAACCACCATATGAGGAGAGATTACGAGATAAAGCGCGAAAAATTGCACTGCTAATGTTTAAAGAAGGCAAAACAGTACATGACTATAAACCGAAAGAATCAGATCAATGGGATCACCTTCTAAATACGTTTAATGGAGAAAATGAACTCAATACCGAGAAAATCAGGGAAATTAAATCGTTATTACTTATCAAAGAAAATAACACTTACCGATTCGTGCACAGCTCTATCCAGGAATTTTTTGTAATTGAGGCGATAGCAGATCAAATTTTATCTCAAGAAAATCCTAAGCATCTGAAAAAATGGTTTAATTCACATGGATTATATCCTGCGATACTATTAAAAAACAGATCCTTAGTTCGCTTTTGGCTAGACGTTTTCAAGCAAGAAGATCGCCTAAATAAATGTTTATTTAATATTATAGATAGCACCCGAGGGAATAAGAAACTTAGAAAAATTGGTGGAATTGCAATCACGTTACTTAACTCAGCTCAGGTTAAATTCATCAAAAATTGCTTTGAAAAAATCAACATTTCAGATGCCATATTGGATAATGGAATCTTGTTTAAAGTATCTTTCAAAGGATCAATATTACGTAATGTTAGCTTTAAAGAAAGCTACCTTTATAAATCCACCTTCGAAAATGCGTCACTAAAAAAAATAGACTTTGGCGAGGTTCCTTATATTGAGATTCCAGAAAACATCGCAGCACTAAAGTTTTCTGACAATGAATATTCACTATTGATTGAAGGAAAAGATAATAATATCTACAAATTAGACGTCAGGACTTATGATTGCCCAGCCCGAGTTACTAGTAATGAGAGGATAAATAGTGCACCATTATCATTTTCAAGATTTATTTCTGCATGTTCTGGTAATGGTAAAATTATTGCACAAGTTGTTAATGAAAGGTACGGCGAGGTTAGAATACTTAAAAAGTCCAAAAAACTAACTAAATCGGATTCACAAACAACATTTACAATACAGCAATACATCAAAATCGGAACAGAAATAAAGTCTGTAGCACTAAACCACAACGGAAAATTACTAGCGACTGCAGGACATGGGTGCCGCGCACGACTTAGCAATTTATCTACTGCAAAAATTACCATAATCGAACCAAGTCAATCTGAAATATACCCAAGTGTTTTGAATAGTAATTTTGATCATAGTACTATCAAAGACAGAAAAAATGACAAAGAAAAACTGCCATCTTTTTTAGAAGAAAAGAATATCAAATATAGTGATTCAGAGGCTATCGAAAATCACTCGATTATTTTTGATGAAAGTTCCGCATATCTTTATGACTATAAATCAAAAAAAGTTCTAAAAAAAATAGAATACCTCACCGAATTTGAAAAATCACAAGCCAAAATACAAAGTATTATAGAATCCTACACCTCAGAACCTATGCCAGGTGACAATATTGACTGTTCTATACCTATGACGAAGGATTTCAGAATTCAATCGATAAAAATAAGTAAATCTGAGGAAAAATGCGCTATTTTAGCAGAGTTTTATTCGGCGGGCATGTCAATTTACATTTGGAATTTCAAAGATAATAAATTTGAGTGTATCTTTACTCAAGCAGACCAATTCTGCAGTTATGTCGAATCAAGTCTCTTTTTTTCAAAAAATGAGCACTATTTAATATTTACTGATAGCTATGACAGTATGACAAAAATATGTGAACTAACTGAACCGAAAGAACTTGTCTCACTAGAGGGTGGCTATCCTTTCATGAGTAAGGATGAAACCATTATTGGTACTATATCTTATGATACAGTTATATTATGGGAATTTAATACTTTCAATCATTTACAGGACATTCCAACTTTGATCAGACCAATTTTTGCATATTTTGAAGCCGATGACAGTGCTATAGTTTTAAAAAACCATCTTAAGCAATTCGAAAAATGGCAATGCAAGAAAAATAACTGGGAATTAAATGAGTCATCCGCTACAACAAGCACATCTCTTTGCCTGAAAAACACCAACTTTGAATCTGCCTTAAAATTGAGTAGAATAAACCAAAATCTAATTGAACAGAAATCAGAAAAAAGTAGATACGCATTCTTTAGAAATAAAAACCACAGAGTGAATAGCTTAAAAAATGAAACAAGTAGTCATGAAACGATGAATCCACATCAAGAATACAAATATTGAACCCGTAAAGATTCAGGCGCATGATATTCTCTGTTTCGAGCATAGCCGGTAACACGGCTAGCACAGTTGAAATCAATCCACTCTTTAGTTTAAAATCAAAGTCTTAAGTAAAGGTCTATTTTTTACAAATATCAGGTTTTCAAGTAAAAAAGCTTTCTGCTCCTCATGACGATCCGCAAGGCATTTAATTATATCCTCATTGTTAATACCATAAAGACGCTCTAAATTTGATAAATTCTCTATATCATTCATGGTAGGCATACGAATTAAACTGCTGATAATTGACTCAATATTATTAGCTGGAAATTCTTTTTTCTCAAAAAATCTTACTCTATAAGACTTTCTCGGCGCCATTACTTCTGGTTGACCTAAATCAAATTTTGCTTGAAGCCTTAGCATAAGCCGCCCCACTTCTGAATCATACCATACAGGATTTATAGCTAGAATCAATTCTCTTAGTATAATACAATCTTCAAAATACTGTTTTGACAATGTAATATTATTAATCTCAAAAAGATTTATAGCAAATTCTGTTTTTTCTATAATAAATTTATTTATTGTTAAAAGTGCTTTTTTCAAAAATTCGAAATAACTAAAGCTATCATTAATATTTATCTCAATTATTTTCTTGCATGAATCCAATTCAAAATCTAATTTTTTCAGATTCTTCAAAATTCTACAAATCATTTTATTGGCATTTTTATAATCGAGTAATGTCAGATCCACTTCTATTACTTGTACATCACTATAAAACTTTCTCATTATTATAGATTTTACAAAATTATAGCGTGTTTCAACATGCTCATCATTAACGCCTTGTAAGTATTTTATGCTGACAATATCTTCCAGCGCCAGTTTAACAACCTCCTCCGTCAATAAGTAAAATCTCTCATAACTGAAACGATATAGCCTACCGAATAATCGATCTGAAAGATAATGGTCAAGTATTGAATATTTTTTTATTATATTGAGCGTTATTAGATATTGATTAAATTGATAATTCATTCCAATATTATATATGAAGTCCTGTGCGAACAAGTAGAATTCAAAGATTTCATCGTGTAACTTATCTTTTTCTTTATGATGCACCACTGAATTAAATCTCGCAATATAATGCTCTGGCGTTATAGGATTTATTATATCCTCAAAATTTCTGGACAATTCATTAATTCGTATTTTCATCTAAAAAAGCTAGATTTATTTTTTATAATTATTGCATCAATATTCTTATGATACTGTGCTTTCTTAAAATATTCTTGAGCCATTACAGTAAAACCAAGCTTTTCGTACGCCACACCACAATTAAAATAGGCTTCGTAAAAGTTAGACGATATACGCGTAGCTCTATAGAAATCATTTAATGCCTCTTCGTAAGCGCACATTTTTAACTTGAGGCGTCCTCGATTCACATACGCATCTGCATAATTAGAATCCAATAGAATGACCTTATTATAGTCCTCTAAAGATTCATAATATTGATGAACCAATCCATAAACAATTGCTCGATTATAATAAGGCTGTGTATTATTCGGAGCTATAGATATTGCTTTTGAGTAGCATTCTATAGCCCCATTATAATCAGTAAGTTTATAACAAGCATTGCCTTTATTGATGTTCGCAATAATGTATCGAGGATTTAGGGCAATAGCTTTATTATATTCCTCTATTGCCCCTAAATAATCACTCTGTATAAAGAGTTGATTGGCCCTCTTAAAATGAGTTTTAGATAAAAACATTTTATTTATATGACCGTGCAAATTTCGCTCTATAAGCTTGCACTAAGTCATCTCCACGATTATCCCCACCTACACTTCGAAGAATTTCCTCAGTAACCAAATTCGTTAGCATAGCTGCACCATCAGGTGAATTTACATCTAAAAACTCGCTTCGACCGCCCGTCTCCTGAGCAATTTGACGGAATGAAGACTCCGCAGACCGGGCGACATAGAATGAGTGGACTGGAATTTCATTCGCTTTCAGCACTTGCAACTCATTCATATAGAAAGTAGGCGCGGCAAATTTAGTCTGCCTCCAATATGCCTCACCTTTACCGCCGCGCTTAATTGTTACATCCTGTGCTGTGTTAGGATTAGCATCACCAATGAGTATTACCTGAGTGATTTCACCATTTCTTGCCTCTTCACTGGCATGCCATAGCCCGATTTCAATAGCTTCATTACCTTGCCCGCCCTCAGGCTGAATCCTATCCATGAATGCACGTAGATTACTTGGTTTTGTTTCCCAGGTAGAAGTCTGTAACAATAAATCATTGCCAGAACTGTAATTCCGATAAACTGAGAACTGCAATTCAAAGGCATCAGGAGCAAAACCATTGTCTTTTAATATCTCAGCAGCTCGTTCAAACATAATCCCAACTGTGTTTTTGGCTTTTTGTAGAAGGTGACTCATTGAGCCAGTAGCATCCATAAGACAAACTGTCCTTGAACGTTTATTGTTATCCGACCCCTTATTAGCTTCACCTAAATATTGAGCCAAAAACTTCATGTCTTTGTTTTGTAGCCTTTCGAGAAATTTCAATGCTATCTCATGTTCTTTTTTAGCTTCATCGACAAACTTAGTATCTTCGCCATATTGCATTTCAAAATATTCGGTTCTTTTCTTGTTTAAGACTGAATAATAAACCCCTGAAGCTTTCATTTTTACGATGACGTCATTATCTACCAAGAAAGAGCTCAAAGAGTCCTCTAGCAACACCATACTGTATGAACCATGATCACCCTGTCTAGCCGTTCGACCTTTTATTTGAGTTTCCTCAGATATTTCTGCTGACAAGAATGTTTGAATTACGTGCGTACCACCATTTGATGACACTGATTGGTCTCGACAAACAAAGTCTGTACCTCTGCCAAAAGATTTAGTTAACAATGTTACTTGGCCTGATGTTGTAGCTTGCTTAATTCGCTTTATTTTATCTGGAGTTTCAAGCTCTTCAGTGATGACATTATACCCATCCTTTGAACTTGCTAGCGATGGCGAGTTATAAAAACTCAACAATTTTTCTTTAGAATCGAAGAAGACTAAAACTGCCCTTTTTGTACCTGTTGTAGAACCCTTAATTCTGTCATCTATTTCACGCTTGATTACGTTGAAAAAATCTGACCTATTTTCAATTTTAATATCGGCATCTTCGCGAAAAATTAAGTTATTAGCCCCATAAACTGAGGGGGCGTATGTGTTTTTACAGATTCCATAAATATTTCGTACAATAGCCTGTTCAGGTTTACTCAACGTTTTAAGAGTCCCTGTCACTCCCATGATTTGGCGAAATAGGTGCGGAATTTCTGCGTAAGAAAAATTACCACAATTTATAGATATGCAGATATTTTCATTTAAGCTTTGTTCACTAATAGTCCCCTTATCTTTTTCATAATAATAGGCAAATAGTGTTTTATATCCCTCGAGCATATTGAAAACAATCGTATCCTGAACTTTGTACCCAATCTTGTCGCCAATTACCAGGTAATCATGAGAAATGAATGATTTGACATCATTGAGCATATCTTTACAGGCTTCCTCAATTAAAAACTCCCAATTTTTATATTTATCACAACAGGCTTTAAACTGTGACGTTGCCTTTAATTTCCTAATGGTAATAGAATCTCGCTCCTTCCAAATCAAATCCGTTAGACCTGCAATCGTGGGATCTGATAATGTCGCTGATGGCGTATACGTTTTTCCGTAAAATTCTTTGCTAAAGAAAACATCGACCTCATCAATTAATAATATTTTTGGGCGATTTGAAAGAATCTTGGCTGAGTTTACTGGGTTTAGCTCATTTGAAACCAACGACTTAACAATCTCTCGAACATTACCGTTTTCATTAATCACAGCTTCACACAACTTATTAAAGGTACCATAATGAATATTTTCCAAAACACCCAGAGTATCAAATAAATCTTTGAAAGAGTTATAGTCCCTGACACTTAAATAATCACTATAGCACGCGCAACTTACATCAAAACCGAGCAAAGCTAAGACGGAGGCCGTAGCCGCTAGTGTTACCGATTTTCCCTCTCCGGTACCTATTTGAACTAAATTATTTTTTAAAGAGGCTGTACCATCATCAATACCCAACATTCGTAATATCGAAATAATTTGTGCAGCATGAGGTCTTAATAAGTAGCTCTCACGCTCATCTGCTCCCTCGGCATCAAAATAATGCGATGCGTTTTTTAGAGTCCATATAGCGAATACATGAGCGAGTATTTCTGGAATTAGATCTCGAATGGCACCAGTCCAACGAATTTCAACATCATTGGAACGAACTTTCAGTAAATTAACTTTCAGTGATGAGACAATCGAGGCAAAATCTATATGTTTTGAAAGGTTTTTTGTGACTAACTGTTTGTATCTTCCATCAAATTCATTATATCTTGAACGCAGTTTTTGCCTATCTAAATCATCTCCATCGATGTGATCAAGAATATACTCAATACCATGTGTCTGAGTTCTTACAGACCAGACATGATGCTGATAGCCGACAAAACACTTATGTTCTTCTAAAATAATTTGGCCGATGCCCGATTGCTCGGTATTGAGCATGGTGGCAAGTTTTGCCAAGGCCTGAGCACCCCCCTTTTGCCGTTTAAAATCATGTAGCAAAACATCTATTCTTAAATCAATTCTTTCCTTGAACCTTGTAATACATTCGGATATTTGTTTAATTGCAATTATTCCATCAGCTATATCTACTAGCTCAGATGCTGAACTAACCTTGCTTTCAAGAGTACTTAGCTTATCACCGATAACAACATCCAGCTTCTGTAAAAATTCGCTAACACGAACACCCGTTTTAACAAGGGAAGGCACTTCTTTGCTCATCATGGTTAGAGCAGCGTAGTAACGATCGAAAGCATTATAATCTGTTTTATTCAGAGTTGATTTAGATATTATCTTCATAGATTCAGCAAATAGTGCCTCAAACTTGATCTTTAGACCAGAAAACGCTTCTGAGGATATTTTATCGAGATCGATCGACTTTATATTTAAATGCTGCTTCAATAATGATACAGATAAAAGCACATTAATGTTACGATTTAACTCTTCATAAAATTGCTTCCTAGATATTTCGGAACACAACGTTAAGTCATTAAATATCCGAAGCTTAGCAAAATAATCGGCGTATTTGTTTATTTCAAAAATTACACAGGAAACTATGTCTGAATATTTAATCTTAGATAGTATTGAATCTAAACTTGAAAAAGTAGTAGCACTTGAATTTTTTTGATCATCGCTGTTTTGGTAATGAGGACTATATTTAACACCTACAGTAGAGATATAACGCTTGATCTTTTTCAATAGCGGATCCCATGCTTCAGCCCTCGCCATAATTTTAATCAAAAGATCGCACTGCATAAATTCAACTGCTTTAATATAATCCTTGTTATAAGACTCGAAGTATTTAATCATTTTTTTATTCAATTTTTCTATGTTTGACATAAAATTGTCAGGATAAATGTCCAAGCACTCCTCGTCAAAATCTATATTTAAAGGAATTACACTTTGCCCCCTGAATGTAACAGGCTGATTATTCACTGCATTAGAACCTAGAGAAATTCGTCGCAACTCATCTTTGAACCCTATGATTATGGTCAAGTTTTCCAAGGCTTTTTCCATAATCTTGATATTTAGAGAGGCATTAATACTGTCGTCATCTGTTTCGGATAAATTATCATTGATGACTCTTAGAAACTGCTCCATCGAGCTGCCGAGTCTTGCTTTAATTTGGGCATAGTAATTATTTAATAACGGAATACTATCTCCCAGGCGCACTCGATAGTCATAAACCTTCTTCAGATCTGGAATCATGCCCACAATATCATCTTGATCTAAACACGAGTCGATCCGAACTTTCGAGTCTTTAATTGCCTTTAGCACATGCTCTCTCAGATGTTTTTTAGATTCTGCATGACTTTCACTAGACCCCAGGTAATCCTGCAAACCCTCTACATTACCAGTTTCAATGAGATCTTTAACTCGGCTTTCATGCTCATCAACCAAACCTTTTATCTCTTCCTTAGCTGCATCAAGCTCTACCTCTAATGCTTTTCTTAGATCATCTGGTAAGAATTTTAGTGCGACAGTTACCTGACGGATATGAGGGTTTCGCTCTGCAGGTAATGCACATTCTCTTGCGGCCTCTAATACTTTCCTGCAGCGCTCTAATATACCTGACTTAATTTTAGCAAGAGCATGGGTATATTTACGGTCTTTAGTAGCTACTTCTTGAAACTTTTCAAATATTTCTTTAGGTGGATAAGCAGGATAGTCCTTCAATTCATTGTCGATATACTTTAGAACGACCTCGTCAAGTACACGTTCAATACGCTTAGTTAGTTCATCTAATTTAACAACAATATCTTGGGTACAATATGTACCAAGTAAATTACGAATAGTCGACACAATGTCCATTCTTACATTAGATTCATTAAAATTATTTGAATCAATAGAAGCCGCAATTGAATCTAAGAAGCGAATAATACGGTCAGAGATAGTGTTTTTAACAAACAATGTGCAATCAACTAATTCCACTCTAACATTCTCTTCTAAGTATTTAAGCAAGAGTTGTTGCGCATCTTTTATCTTGTTAAGATTTACGACAATTGATTGAATATCACTGACGGTTTGCGAATCTACGGAACTGCCTAGCATAATAACTTTTGTACGTGTTTCCGAGACCAGGTCAACCAGTGCTCTTGAAAGTGTATCTCGAAGTTGCTCGGCAGCACTAAGCGTTGCTGGATCTTCTAATTCGGTGAAACGACTCATATGTGACGCTATAGTAATAAAATTCAAATCTTTGATGGCTGTCAAAATGTCTGGTGTAATTTTAGCTTCTGCATAAAAAAGGTCTCTGTATTTTATATATAGATCATTGTATTTCTCACCTTCAATCATATAGTCAAATCGACTAAGAGCCCTAGCAAGAGACAGCTTAGACTTTAATCGTTGATTATTTTTAGCGGTTTGCAACTTCATCATTTCTTCTGATAACTCATTGCGATTCTGTTCAAGTAGTTCCTTGTAACTATCTAATATCCTTTCTGGAAACATCATGAATATATTAGGTTGTTTGTTCATGATATGAGTTAAATGTCTTAACTTAGACAATAAATTTTGTGCATTTTGAGTTATAATTTTATCAGAGGAATCAGCGCTAGGTGATATTGCTTTCCTTAAATCCTCAGTCAAGATACTATTAAAATACTCTACATAACTTCTGATTGTGGTATAGAATTGATTTTCTACAACATGCAATTCATCCCTCATAATTCCGAATTGATTACATGCCTTCAAATAACAACACACAATTTCAGCTTTCTCGACATCTAATTCCGCTAATGTTGTTAACGGCTTGCTTCTGCTATCATCGATTCTACATACCTTTTCTTTCATTCTAGAGATATTCTCATCAAGACTCTCGATATTCAAGCATCCTCTCTGAGCTATCCATTCTTGACTTTTTTTTCTATTTTTCGAAATTTCATCCAATTTAATTGATTCTATCTCGTTTCTAAGGGCAGTGTATCTTTCTAGGTCTCCGAGGATTTTTGATTTCTCTTCACAACATTTTCTCAAAAATGACTCTCTATTGTTAAGCGCTCGCTCTGAATCTTCTAGGTCATCCGAAAAGTCATCGTAGGATTTATAACCTCTTTGCTTTAGATATTCTAAACTATCCGTACGTGATTTTTTATTCTCTACACCAATGATTTTATCATAGCCGACTTTTATTCTTTTCAAGTCTGTATATCTATCCAGTTCTAATGCTTTATCCTTTTCATGAGACTCAATTTTCTTTAACAACCCCTCCTTTTCACCTTTAATTTCTTCAATCTGACGATTAAGATCATCTAAATTCTTGAAGCCGTTAGATTGCAACTTACCCGCTAACTTCATTAATAGAGCCGAATCACCTTCTTCTAGCATAATCACATAATCTCTTCTGATGCTTTCGAGATTCGTGAGAGAAATAGTGTCAAGGCCATACATAAGACTGATTAATTTAAAATTGTCTTTAAAACGAAGGAGAAGACCTTCCATGAGGCTTTCCCGAACTGCAGTCAACGCAGGCAACCCAGCTTCCAAAGGAATCATTGTTTGGAAATTTGAAATGATTTCACCCAGCTCTTTGATATTGCTATAATCTTCTAAACGTAGATTCAATGACTGAGCACGATGTTTAGCTACCTCTGCTCGGGAAAGGATTTCTTCCCGAATCTCTAGCATTGTTTCATCTGTGATGCCAGGCTTATACCTTTCGAGCCACCCAGCCTTTTTAAGCGTTACCAGGCTCCTTGAGAATTTCTTACAATCCTGCCCATTACTATCCAGAAACAGCTTCAATTGATGCTCAGATTCACGACGCATTTCTTTAATATAGCCAGCCAATGTCTCAATAGTTTGATAAAAAATCTCTGAGGTCATAGACTGCATACCCTGCATTTCATGTATAGAATTCATTTCCTCCATCAACACCTCTAATTCTTCAAAAGCATCTCCTCGTAACCTTGTAAATGTATTTTGTATCTTCTCTTTTAAATTTGTAAAAAATCCCATTAAATCAGCAAACAGAGACATTACTGATTTCTCAAGCTCCTTAGGTTCTATGTGGCTATCAAATCCAACAGTTGATTTAGACTCATTAAGCTGGGAAATTGATCGAATAAGAACTTTGATATCGGATTTAGTTAATCGTCTATCTTTATTGAGTAGAGATCGAGCATTTTCAGATATAGATTTTATTCTCAATAAAGCTTTCTCACAAAAAGACTTATAAATGCTATTGATCTTAGAACTCTCAACGTGCCCTGATAATTCCTTACCTATTTTTTTTATCAGTGATAAAGATTTAGTTAATTCCGTCCAGTTACACTCTTCAATGTTGAGACTCATTATAGTTGATATTTCTTCAAGCTTCTTCGATAGCTCATCAAGGTGTTTAGAATAGAATTCGTTAAAACTTGGAAAATGCTGACAAAGAAGTTTAATTTTGTCCAATCTTTGCCTAAAACCAACATTGTCTAGTGAATAAACCCCTACATTATTTGAGAGCTCCTTGACTTTTATGGTCAGATTTTGCAATAAAGCAGCTGATTGAATCGCATCATTCGTGAGGTGTTTTTCTCGTATTAATTCAGCATTTTTGATATTGGAGATGCTTGCCTTATATTGAATTATATCAGCTTCTGTTAAATTGTTATTATCGTCTAAGGTTTTATCAAAATTCTGTAGAGCCGCCTGATACTTTTCACGTAAATGGGCTATTAAATGTCGCTTACATTCATCATAAATCTGTTTAATAAAATCCTGATTAAGAATCGACATCAAAGTTTTAAGCTCATCTAGCTTATATTGAACGACACCGTAATTGCCTTGTTTAGCTGCTTGATATATTGATAGCTGATGCTTCATAACCTGGTCTTTTAATATACCTTTTGATTTATCTGTGATTGAAAACTGAAACACCTCTTCTGGATGTCTAATTGCTGTCTTACCCATTAGTTTTCTATGAAATATTTTTGGCTTGTCGTTTATTGGATCTAATCCCAATGCACCATCTTCAGTGGAAAAAAGCATCGACTCAAACAACGCCATTAGCGATTTATCGGACTTATCTTCAGAACTCAGATGCGATTTTAGATTCTTCAACTCAGCATAAACTTGAGACAACTCATCTGAACTATACTTCGTAAAAAGAAAGGTAAATGCATCGAGGTGATCTTTAATATTGGCAACGGTTCTTACCAGTAGGTGAGCCAATTCTTTTAGTAATTCACAACGATCACCGATACTTTTGTTACTGATCAATACAACTGGACGTACCGTTTTTGCACCTCGTACAGCCTCTACAACACCGATAGCATTTGCAATATCAACCTCAGCTCCTTGTGTATCTTCAAAACCCGGAGTATCACAAATCACAATACCGCCATCACGTTCATAGCCTATCGACTCAAAACTAACAGGAATGGCTTTAATATAGCGCGTCTCAGATTTTTTTTCTGGACTTGTTTTGACCTCTCTTAATATATCAGTTTTTACCCCACTTGCTTGTATATGCTCTAAACCTTTGACCACAGTCTTTTCCATGGTTGATCCACACAAAAAATGCGTAGTAGTTGATTTTCCCGAACCAGTCCTTCCAAGAAGTAAAATAATATCTTGATCCTTAATTGATATCGCCGCTTCTTTTGCTTTACCAACTAAAGCGACTAATTCTTTTATATCAAAAGGTCTAATTTCTTTTAGAAGTGATTCTGATTGCTCGTTTAGACATTTCCAATCAGACCTTGCTAATGACGCCTTCATTTCATCTAATACTTTATAATATTGTTGTCCACATAACTCATATAACTTGGTGACGATAGTTTCATGCACTTTAGAATTTGGTATTTCACCCGACTGAAAACAATACTTTAAATTAGACACAACACCTAATAATAGTTTTTCAGAACATTCAGGCATATCAGCAACATACTCTGAACCTTTTAATTCTTGACTCATATCAATCTCCTTCATAGTTAAACTAGCATCAGACAAATCAATTAAAGATATTTTTGAATCGCCATCTGATTCATTTTCATTCTCATGTGCATTAATAACCGAATATGATTCTAAGAATCTCACGACCTCAACTTTTTTATCAGGATTAGGATAGATAGTCTTATTTTTCAATTTCATTCCTGTTAAAGGATTTGTATCGTGTTTATCAAGCCACCGATCGATATTTTCACGATCAAACTCATATTTTATACCTTCATCTGATAAAATATACACAGGCTCTCGCATCAGATTATGCGAGATTGGGCAAATCAAGTTTCTAGGGAAATCGACGCTTAAAACTATTTTTTGCATTTTAACTAGCTCCTAAAGTTAATCCATATAATCTAATATCCATCGAATGAACATTTCCTAATCACAATATACGGAAATTAAATAGGTGAAATATAGCTGTGATTTTTACTAGGTTTTTATTTTTCATAAAACATAAATCAATTTATTATTTTGGGTAACATTACGGATTTTATAAAACCGTTTATAGCGGATAATTATCTTATTACTCTGATAGGAAGTTTAGAAATGAACTGCTTTGAAATTGAAAATTTAAAGATGATTATTCTTAAAAATCAGTCTTTCCAAATAACGAGAAGGGAACTTGAGTGCCTCTACTACCTTAGCATTGGAAAATCTGCTAAACAAACTGCAGCGGCATTAGAGATATCTCAGAGAACGGTAGAATTTCACTTAAAAAATCTTAGACATAAAACAGGCGCAAGAAATCGATTACACTTATTGAGCACCCTTTCATTAATTGCTCACTATTAATCTATAGCAGATGCTGCAAAACCTAAAAATCAGCCTTGTTTTTCAGGAGATGCCATATCAGAATCAAGCATGATTTATTTTATAAATCAAATAAATCAGACCTTTAAATCATAATCAATAATGAGTGGCGCGTGATCAGAAAATTTCTGATCTTTATAAATACTGACATTTTGAATTTTCTTTTTTAATTCGGGGCTGACAATTTGATAATCGATACGCCACCCTACATTCTTTGCATACGCTTGTCCGCGATGAGACCACCAGGTGTATTGATCAGGCTCTTGATTGAGCACTCTAAAAGCATCAACAAAACCAATTTCATCAAATAATTTATCTAACCAAGCTCTCTCTTCGGGTAAAAAACCCGAATTTTTTTGATTGGTTTTCCAATTTTTGAGATCGATCGCTTTGTGTGCAATATTCCAATCGCCACATAAAATATAATGACGACCATCATGACGCTGCTTACGCAATACCTTTTCATATTGATCTAAAAAATCATACTTGACATCTTGCCGACCTTCACCACTGGTACCTGAGGGTAAGTACAGTGAGGCAATACTTAATTTACCAAAATCGAGCTGAATATAACGCCCTTCTGTATCAGAAACATCCCAACCCAGTTGAGTAATAACGTGATCAGGTTTCTTTTTAGAATATATACCGACACCACTATAGCCTTTTTTTTCAGCATCCACGAAGTAATGATGATAACCTTCTGGATAAAAATGTTGATCCTTCAAATGAATCATATGAGCTCTAACTTCTTGAACGCATATAACATCTGGTTGCTCCGCCAGCAGCCATTCAAAAAAACCTTTTCTCTGAGCAGATCGAATGCCATTTAAATTCGCTGAAACAACTTTTAACATAATATTCTCTCACTATATCCCAGATATTAAACCTAGATTCTGCAGTTGGAATCTAGGTTAAAACGGTAATTTCAAATTAGAATCTAATGAATGAAGCCATTGCCTGAATTTCGATTTTACGCTTTCTAATGCGGTTTCGTTATCAGCCTCAAACCGAAACACGATCGAAGGCGTAGTATTGGATGCGCGCACCAACCCCCACGAATCAGCAAAATCTACCCTGACCCCATCAATCGTGCATATTTTCGCATTCGGAAAATGAGCGGATTCCGCCAGTTTATCCATAAAAAGAAATTTACGTTCATCCTCAATTTTTAATTGCAATTCAGGTGTCGCTAAACTATCAGGCAATGCAGAAAAAATCTCATCAACTGAAAGCTCATTATGGCTTACAATTTCTAATAATCGAACAGCAGCATACAAGGCATCATCGAAACCAAACCAACGTTCCTTGAAAAATATATGACCGCTCATTTCTCCGGCCAATAAAGCACCTGTTTCGAGCATTTTACTTTTTATGTAAGAGTGCCCTGTTTTCCACATCAGCGGTTTACCACCGGCAGCATCGATCACATCGCCTAAATGGCGCGAACATTTAACATCATAAATAATTGATGCCCCTGGATTGCGTGACAAAATATCTTGAGAAAATAGCATTAACTGACGATCAGGCCAGATTATTTTTCCTTTTGCAGTCACAACACCTAATCGATCGCCATCCCCATCAAAGGCTAATCCAAGATCAGCACCTGTTTCTTGTACTTTTTCGATTAAAGCATCCAAATTTTCAGGACGTGAAGGATCTGGGTGGTGGTTGGGAAAATCACCGTCGACTTCACAAAATAATTCATGAACAGTACAACCTAATCGACGAAACAAAGAAGGCGCCACAGAACCGGTCACACCATTTCCAGCATCAATCACGATATTGAGTGACCTATCTAATTTTATTTTATCCACAATAAATGTTTGGTAATTTTCCACTGCATTTGAAACAAAATAAGACGGAATATTATTATTCTCAGCAGAAACACCTTCTATAATTCGCTGTCGTAGCGCACTAATAGCTTCACCAAAGAGTGTTTTTCTTCCCAATACTATTTTCAAACCATTATACTGACTAGGATTATGACTACCAGTTACCATCACACCAGAAGTAATTTTTTCATCATTATGCAGAAAAAAATACAAAACTGGCGTTGGGACTTGCAGTAAATCTACTGCAGTGACTCCAGCGTGAGTCAATCCTGTTTGTAATGCTTGAGATAATTCTGGAGAAGAATGACGACCATCACGACCCACAGCGACAAAATTTTCACCGCGCGATTTTGCTTCAGCACCAATGGCTAATCCTATTGTATAAACAATATCTGCCGTAAGATTTTCATTAACAATTCCTCGAATATCGTATGCTCGAAAAATGGTTTCTGGAATATCATTAATTATTTGATATTGCTGCAACTTATCATTTACCTGTAGATCCAAATCCACCTTCTCCTCTTTCGCTATTTTTAAATTCATCGACAATATCAAATGTCACTCGACTCACTGGCATAACAACCAATTGTGCGATACGTTCTGCAGGTTGAATTGTGTAGGATTTATCACTACGATTCCAGCAAGAAAGCATCAGAGGACCTTGATAATCTGAATCAATTAATCCCACTAAATTGCCCAACACTACACCATGTTTATGGCCCAATCCTGATCGTGGCAATATAGTCGCAGCATACCCAGGATCATTAATGTGGATTGCTAAACCGGTAGGGATTAATTTCACTTCACCGGGTGCAATTTCTAAGGGCTCATCAACACAGGCTCTTAAATCTAAGCCAGCAGATCCTGTCGTAGCATATTCTGGTAGTGGAAATTGTTCAGTACCAATACGATCGTCGAGAATTTTCAATTGAATGGTCTTTTGCACAGTATCCCCCAGTTAATGATTCTAGATATTTTGCTCAATAATGCCCTGTATTCACATTCACCAGATAACATCTTCCAGACAGAATCAAGCACTACTAACAATGTACTGATTTAGTTTTCTTAAATCAAGGCTAACCTCTGCTTTCCCACTCGATACGGTATTGACCCTAATATCCAGAAAAAGGAACATCAGGCTTCATGATTTGAGCCATTTTCAAAACTGATCCAATAACATAAGGAAATAAAAATGAAAATATCCGATATTCCTCTCAATGAACGTCCTCGAGAACGATTAATCGCCTATGGCCCTGAAGCTCTAACCGATGCTGAATTGCTTGCCATTTTTTTACGCACGGGTCGCAGAGGCACCTCATCCATTGCACTCGCCCATGAACTACTCGAACAATTCGGCGGACTCAACAACTTACTCAACGCAGACTTTGCCTCATTACGCAAAACCTCTGGACTAGGTAGTGCAAAATTTTGTCAGCTTCGCGCGGGGCTTGAACTCACTCTTCGCTACCTTCAAGAACCACTGCAACGTGGCCCTACACTCTCAACGACGATCGCCACCAAACAATTTCTAATCAGAAAAATGCGTCATCTCAAAAATGAAACTTTCGCTGTTTTATTCCTTGATAGTCACAATCGATTAATTGCTTATGAAGAATTATTTTATGGAACGGTTAATTCAGCCACTATACATCTTCGTATCATCATCGAGCGAGCACTTGCTCACCCTACCGTTGGGCTGATTTTTGCACACAATCACCCTTCCGGTGACCCATACCCAAGCCAAGCGGACAAAAATCTAACTCAGGAATTTATCAAAGCGCTTTCACCACTGGATTTAGTCGTGAAAGATCACATTATCATTGGGAATTCGAATGCATTTTCATTTGCAGAAGAAAGACTGATCACTTAAGTAAAGAAAGGGCAGAGTCTAAGCTTGATGTACTCTCCAACCCGTTTGGTTTGAGAGTACATCACGCTTAAATCTGCCCCCTTTAAAAGCAAAAAAGGGCAACGGTCAAACCGCGCCCTTTTATCAGATGAATAATAAATTATTTAATCTTGTCTTCTTTATAATCGACATGCTTACGAACTTTAGGATCATATTTTTTCAATACGATTTTTTCAGGCTTGGTGCGCTTGTTTTTCGTAGTAGTGTAATAATGACCAGTCCCAGCAGTAGAAACTAATTTAATCTTTTCACGATTAGCTGCCATTCTTTAATCCTCTCAATATTTACTTACGGCTCTCAATATCTTTGAGAACTGCGTCGATCCCTTTTTTGTCGATAGTACGTATCGCTTTAGTAGAAACACGCAGTGTGATCCACTTCTTCAAACTATCAACCCAAAAACGTCGTGTTTGCAAATTCGGTAAAAACCGTCTTTTCGTTTTTCGATTTGAGTGCGAAACATTATGCCCAGACATGGGTTTTTTGCCCGTCACTATACATACTTTTGCCATGACTTATCTCCAACACAAAGAACAGCGATTTATAGCAGAGTTCAAACCAGCAAGCAAGCTTATTCTCGCCGTTCCTAATTAATATCAATCCTACCTCAAAGACAGTACGTTTGTTACTGTCCGTTTGACTTCACACGAGCTCGTTGCTGTTGCAACGTGTAAGTCTTCAGAAGCGCTACGAAATCTTTCAAAGCCTGAATCCCAGTAGCTTCAGCCTCTTGGCACCAATTTTGCAAGCGTTCCAACATCTCCACTTGGTTGGCTGTTGTACGATGCCAAATTTCTTGAAGCTCGTTACGCAAATCATAAATTGTTTTTAACGTTGAGCCTTGAGCCAAAATCTCTTGTAACTGAGCCTGTTCTGCCGGATTTCTCTGCGCTTCGTCTTTGTTCAATAATCGACGCGCGCCACGTAAAAGCCCTTGCTGAGGTTTAGAAGCCCGTTGTTTTAGCTCACGTATCACCGGTCGAAAAACTCTACGCCAGTATTGATCGAGCACTTGAAAACGATTCCCTAACAAAGCACCCAATGTCTCGCTATCAACCACATTCTTTTTAGGATCAGAGATGATTTTAGGTATAGACCGATGCACTTTTGCTAATCCAAGGATTTCGAATAGCCGAATATAGAACCAACCAATATCAAACTCATACCATTTAACGGAGAGTTTAGCTGAGGTACCAAATGCATGGTGGTTATTGTGTAGCTCTTCCCCACCAGCAATTATTCCCCACGGCACAATATTTGTCGAAGCATCAGGACTTCCAAAATTTCGGTAGCCCCACCAATGCCCAATACCATTGATAACTCCAGCTGCCCAGAATGGAATCCAAAGCATTTGAACAACCCACATAATCAAGGCAGGCCAACCAAATATCATCAGCTCCAGAATTAATAGTGTAATTACACCTGTCAGTGGACGAGGAGCATAAAGCTTTGTTTCAAGCCAATCTTCGGGCGTTCCGCGACCAAATCGTTCCTGAGTCTCTTTCACTTTACTTTCATTACGATACAAAATGACGCCACCAAAAAATACTCTTGGCAACCCCATAACTACCGGACTGTGTGGATCGTCTTCTGTTTCCACGAAGGTGTGATGTTTACGGTGGATTGCTACCCAAGCGCGCGTACTCATACTTGTCGATAACCACAACCACATTCTAAAAAAGTGTGATAGTGCGGGATGTAAATCCAAAGCTCGGTGTGCCTGACAGCGATGCAAATAGATGGTCACACCTAATACAGTGATGTGAGTTAGGATAAGTGTAACAATTACATTACCCCAAAATGATAGAGAAACTAAGCTATGTATCATGGTACGTCTCCGTTTAGATAACAAGCCATTGTACCGCGTAAGCGATAAAAAAGATACTCTAAAGCATGAGGACTATACTAGCTACTAATTCAACCTAGATTCTGCAGTTGGGATCGTAGCGAGAGGTTCTAATGTGCTGAAGATAAACACTTTTTGAGGTGTTTTTTATTGATGGCGCACTCAACTGTACGGTGAAATAAAAAATGCTTCAAAAAGTCTTTAGATTCAGTGCATTAGGGCCTCGTAGTAGATTCCAACTGCAGAATCTAGGTTCAAGGTCAGAAGTGCAGAGGGATGCCAATCGACCCTTAAAAGGCAGTATTAATAGGGTGATCAAGAACCCGATTTACGTGTTATTAATCTCTTATACTTATTCATCAATTCATCACGACTTTCCTGAACTTCGGGATTAATGGGAATGCAATCAACAGGACACACTTGCTGGCATTGAGGCTCATCAAAATGACCAACACATTCAGTGCATTTGTTGGGATCAATCTCATAGATCTGCGCACCTTGATAAATAGCGTCGTTAGGGCATTCAGGCTCGCACACATCACAATTGATGCACTCGTCAGTGATCATCAATGCCATTAATTACCTCCCAACCCATTCAATACTTTTATAACAAATTCCGGAACAAATGACGACAGATCGCCACCGTTTCTTGCAATTTCCCGCACTAATTGTGAAGAAATAAACGCGTATTGAGGATCAGTGGGTATAAAAATCGTCTCAATATCAGAACTCATAGCTCTGTTCATAGTCGCCATCTGCAATTCATAATCAATATCCGAGGCCGACCGAAATCCGCGTAATATCAGCCTGGCGCCGTGCTGTTTAGCAAAATCAACAGCCAGTCCTGAGAAGGTCGTGACTTTCACATTATCGAAAACTTTGACAGCTTGTTGAACCAACTCTAAACGCTGCGATTCACTCAACAATGGTTGCTTTATCTGATTAACCCCCATGCCGACGATCACTTGCTCAAAGTGCTTTGATGCCCGAGCAATAATATCCACATGCCCCAACGTAATGGGATCAAAAGTACCGGTATAAACGACAACGGAATTCATCATGACACCTCGTCTTTCAACATTATCTATTCAGCGGCACCCCCCGCCTAAATTGTTATTCCTGTCATTTCAGGACCTAACTCTTTCATCAAGGAGGCCAATTTGGTGCCATCGGGCAATATCAGCTCTGGAGCGATTTCTAACAAAGGCTGCACTACAAATATGCGTTGTTTTAAACCAGGGTGCGGCACTTTTAGACGCTCTGATGAAATTTCTTCATGTCCATATAATAGCATATCCAGATCTAATGTTCGCGGACCCCAGTGAATGATGCGCTCACGTTGATGGAGCCGTTCGAGAGCTTGCAGCTCTTCCATTAATTCTTCGGCCTGCAATTTTGTCGACAATTGAACCACCGCATTAATATAATCCGGCTGATCTTGCGGCCCCATGGGTGGATTAAGATACAACTTGGATTTTGTTATTAACTGAGTTTGACGGAGTTCAGCGAGCTCATCAAATGCCCGGTGAACCTGCTGAACCGGATCTGACAGATTACTTGACAATCCAATATACGCAATTACCTGAGACATAAAATCCTCTTAACTTTTCACCACAGGATGGAAACGTCCATATTTAGCCCAACCTGGACAAAAATGGTTATTTTATCTTTTTGTAGGTGGTCGTCGTCGACGAGAACCTCGTTTTTTTGAACCATGCATTGACTGAAGCTCATTCATTAAATTTTCTTGCGATTCCTCATCAACCTGCTGAAAACGAGTCCACCAATCAACTAATGATTGAACTGAATCCCCTACACGAGCACGCAACAATAAAAAATCGTATCCTGCTCGAAAATGCTGATGATGAAAAGCTCTTAAAATGCGCATTTTTCGCGTTTGAGCTAGATGATTTTGCAACATCCAAATATCGCGTAATGTTGTTGTAGTACGCCGTGGTGAAGCAATGCGAGATACCTGTTCTTTGATCACATCGTTTTGAGCTAATTGATTTGCCACATAAAGATTATGACCCTCTTGCTCGTAAAAATGTCGGCGTTCTTGCAAAGGATGCCATAACAAAACGGCTAACATAAATGCTGGATTAATTGTTTTTCCTGCAGCTATCCTAGCGTCCGTTTCTTGCAATGCAACTTCAATAAATTTTGAAACTGACTCACCATCAGGTCCCTTCATACTACGATAAGTATGAGGGAAAATATATTTAAACAATCCGTACTGCATCAAAAATGCAAACGTTTGGACAGAAAAGCCGCTCACAATTAATTTGATAAATTCATCATACATTCTCGCAGGAGGAACATGCGATAATAAATCTGCTAATTTTTGAATAGGTACTGCAGATTGCTGTTCAATAGTAAAACCCAATTTTGCAGCAAAACGAATTGCTCGCAACATGCGCACAGGATCTTCTCGATAACGCTTCTCCGGATCTCCAATTACGCGGATTTTTTTGTTTTCTAAATCTTGCATGCCATGACAAAAATCAATTACTGAAGAATCTTCTACTCCATAAAATAAAGCATTGACTGTAAAATCGCGCCTAAAAGCATCCTCTTCCATTGTACCATAAACATTATCGTGCTCTAAAATTCCCGCGGGGGTACGGGATCGTTTTTTCTTCGATTCGGGTTCTACAGAATTTTCTTTTTCAAAATCTTCTGAAAAAATAGCTTCATTCTCTTCAATTTTGTCTAAATTATTTTCCAATTCCTCATCAGGAACATTTCCACCTTTTCCTCTAAACGTTGCAACTTCGACAATTTCTCGACCATATCGAATATGCACCAATCGAAAACGACGACCAATAATTCGACTGTTACTGAATAAACGACGAATTTGTTCGGGCGATGCATTTGTCGCAACATCAAAATCTTTGGGTTTTAGCGCTAACAATAAATCACGCACACCACCACCAACGAGGTAGGCGGAAAAGCCAGCATCGTTTAGACGATGCAACACTTTCAAAGACGCGGAACTGATATTATGCTGAGAAATATTGTGAGATGTACTTGGAATAATCTCAGCATGTGCCGAAACATTCGTGGATGATACCGCCCGCCGAGGCTTACTTACACGGGCTTTAATTGTGTGCCAAACTTTCTTCATTCGCTACAACGTTCATAAAAACTAGGATAATACCCATTTTGCTCAGATAGGGGAAGGGGTAAATCGGTAAGGGGGCAGGCCCTCTATCCCCAACAACCTGAATTGCATATAATGGCCGTTTGCTCCCTTCGTCTAGCGGTTAGGACGTCGCCCTCTCACGGCGTAAACAGGGGTTCGATTCCCCTAGGGAGCACAAAGTGAAACGGAGCCCAAAATGCCTCAATCAAAAAATGGAAAAATTACCCTGCTCGGGTATGCATGTGACCTTGGCACTTCTCAAGCAGGCGCCAAGAAAGGTCCCGAACAGATTATTAACTCTGAGTCTATGCCTCGTCTCAACAATTTAATCAGCGATTATGAATGTTTTTATCCAACAGGGCGCGCTCGCGGCATAGAGGCACTTCCTTTTCTACACGACATCAATGTACGACTTGCAACAACTACTGAAAATTTATCGCGTGCAGGCAAATATTTTGTCACATTAGGTGGTGACCACAGCTCAGCTATAGGAACTTGGAGCGGCGCTTCTTCAGGAGTAGCAAAACATGGAGATCTGGGATTAATTTGGTTCGACGCACACATGGATAGTCACACACCAGAAACAACACCTTCAGACAATATTCACGGCATGCCGCTCGCTACATTATTAGGGTATGGCGATCCTTCACTCACTTCCGTGCGTACATCAACCCCTAAAATTAAACCAGAACATCTTTGCCTCATCGGCGTGCGCTCTTATGAAGCTGAAGAAAAAAAATTACTCGAGCATCTCAATGTCCGCATTTTTTACATGGAAGAAATAAATGAACGCGGAATCGAGATTGTTTTAAGCGAAGCACTGACAATTGCCTCAACAGGAACTGCAGGATACGGGATTAGTTTTGATCTTGATGCGCTCGATCCAATTGAAGCACCGGGAGTAGGAACTCCTGAGCCAAAGGGATTATCATCAAAGCCACTTTTTAATGCATTAAAATCTTGTAATAATCATCCATCATTAATAGGACTAGAAATTGCAGAATTTAATCCTACACTCGACAAGAATCATCAAACAGAAGAAATTATTTTTGATCTTATTGAAACACTATTTTCGAAGACATAGTATTTTATTTAATTAAGGAGCAGAAAATCATGAGCACAAACGAAACAATCAACAAAGAAAAACATTACGGAGCGAATTATTATAAACCACTACCTGTTGTTATTACAAAAGGAAAAGGTATTCACGTTTGGGATGAAGAGGGAAAAAAATATATCGATTGTATGAGTGCTTATTCCGCATTATCACATGGCCACTGCCATCCAAAATTGGTTGAAAAAATTCAACAGCAAGTAGAACAATTAACACTTACTTCACGCGCGTTTTATTCACCCACTTTAGGAAAATTTTTGCAGCGAGCCTGCGAACTTACGAACTATTTTGGTGGATGCCCACTTAATTCAGGCGCAGAAGCGGTCGAAGTTGCGATTAAAGCAGTACGAAAATGGGCTTATACTGTAAAAGGTGTTCCTGACAATAAAGCTGAAATCATTGTCTGTAACAATAATTTTCACGGCCGAACAACCACCATCATTAGTTTCTCTTCAGAACCACAATATTACGAACACTTTGGCCCACTCACTCCGGGATTTAAATTAATTCCTTATGGTGATCCAAAATCGCTTGAAAAAGCGATTAACAAAAATACTGCGGCTTTTCTCGTTGAGCCTATTCAAGGCGAAGCAGGAATTATTGTTCCGCCTGCAGGCTATCTCGCAGAATGCGCAAAAATTTGTCGTGAAAACAACGTGCTCATGATTTGCGATGAAATACAAACCGGACTTGGGCGCACAGGTAAATTGCTAGCTTGTCAGCATGAAAATGTTCAACCTGATGGAATACTTTTAGGCAAAGCACTGGGTGGCGGAATGTTGCCCGTCTCATTATTTTTAGCCAACAAAAATATTCTTGACGTTTTCAATCCGGGCGATCATGGCAGTACTTTTGGTGGCAACGAACTCTCAGCGAATATTGGTCTGACCGCGCTGAATATTATTGTAGAAGAAAAATTTTCAGAAAATTCGGCAGCAATGGGCGATCGATTAATGCAACATTTAAAGCAAATCAACTCTCCAATCATTAAAGATATTCGCGGAAAAGGACTATTAATTGGGATTGAAATAGATCCAAAATATCATGCAGCACGCGATGTCTGTCTTGCGCTCTTGGAAAATGGGCTCCTCAGCAAAGAAACCCATGAAACCGTGGTTCGACTCGCTCCCCCCCTAATCATAACTTCCGATCAAATTGATGAAGTCGCCCAGATCATGCAAAAAACGATTATCCAGCTCACTCCCTAACAGGTATGGACAATTTCCTACAAACTTATGAGCTAAGTCCGACAGCCTTTGCCCATAAAATTTGGTAAAATTAAACCGTTAGCGGGATTGTATAGACTGAAAAATAACACGGGGATAAAACATGTTTGCTGATTTACCAGAGCCATTGCAGGAAAAAGTGAAAGAATACCTGGTCGAAAATAACTTCCCAGCAGCCAAAACTCTGTACGATGAATACCACCGTCAACAAGCATCCGCTGATGATTCTAGCATGGATGCCCCTCCAACAGCGACGGCGTCGCGTCTTGAGTTGTGATAGACCTCTCTAGATCGATATCAAAATTAAGCAATAATATTCACAATTAAATAATTAAATGGTGAATATCTAATTAACCAGATTGTTGACCATCAAAAAATTGATCCCGTGTTTTGATACTATGATCATAAAGTGTGGGCTATTTATTATGTACCACTAGGTGACAGTCCACTTGACTCAGTTAGGCTAGATGTTAAGATCTAATATCATGATAACTGGCGGAAATTCTATGGCAAAATCAGATAAACCTTTTAAATTCGAAGATGCTCTCGACGAGCTGAATCAACTGGTCAACAAAATGGAATCAGGCGATGTCAGCCTTGAAGATGCTCTCAAACATTTTGAACGAGGCATTCAACTGACTCGTCAATGTCAACAAGCCTTACAAGAAGCTGAACAAAAAATTAGTGTACTCACCGAAAAAAATGGTAAAGAATCTCTAGAACCGTACGAACAAAAAAATGACGATTGATCACATCCATGCAGCACACTAATTTCAGCCAAAATCGAATCGAACGAATCAATAAACGACTCGATGAAATTCTCCCTGCAGTCGATGAAAATCCACAACACCTACATCGCGCCATGCGTTACGCAACACAATTGGGTGGGAAACGCATTCGGCCACTTCTCGTTTATGCAACAGGTGATGGATTAAACGCTCCGCTAACACAACTTGATCTTGCTGCGTGTGCGGTAGAATTAATTCACGCTTACTCACTGGTGCACGACGACCTTCCTGCGATGGATAACGACGATATGCGCCGTGGCCAACCCAGTTGTCACAAAGCTTTCGATGAAGCCACTGCAATTTTAGTGGGTGATGCCTTGCAAAGTTTGGCCTTTGAAATTCTGAGTGAAAGCAATGGACCACATCAATTAAAAATGATTCAAGTTTTAGCAAAAGCCTCCGGATCTCGTGGCATGGTGGGCGGACAAAGTTTAGATTTAATTGCTATCAATAAAACATTATCTCATGATGAAATAAAAAATATTCATCACTTAAAAACCGGCGCTTTAATTGTAGCGAGCATTCAGTTGGGCGCACTCTCTTCACCAGAATGCGACCCATCATTATTTAATCAACTCTCCGAATTTGCGGAACATCTTGGATTAGCGTATCAGATTCAGGATGATATCTTTGACTATCGAGAGGAAAATACGGAAACAAATCAACCTTGCTTTGTTTCCTCACTTGGCCTTGAAAAAGCTCATCATTTACTAAAAGATCTTAACGAAATAATTCACAGTCATCTATCTTCACTGATTCCTTCAATGCCAGAATTAGAAGCGATTTTTCTCACCATCACTAATCGAAAAAACTAAAGGTGTCGTATGTTTTCAAAAATAAATCTTTTCGCATTTTTATTGGCGGTTACTCTCGTTGTAGTTACGACTGCAACCTTTGCTGCCCAGCCACAAACTCCAATTGTTTCAGCGTTCCGTGATTTCAGTCACGACAACACAGTTGATATTTCAGGATACTACCTCCCCAAACAGAAGATTAAGATCGGCAAGTTCCAGCTCCACAATCTCAGCGTAGGAGATTTGCATGAGCTCAAATCATGGGAATCCGGCAAGAACCGCTCTACAACTTATGCGCCAGTAATGTTTATTTTTGAGGATTTAAGCAGCAAACGGATTCAGACCGAAATAGGCGAAGCGTACTCCAACCAGCCCCGTGTTCTGCCCTCCACCTACAGCATCAAAGGCAATACGATAACTTTCAGTGGAATGAACAAGCAAGTTGGGCGCGTGACCTTCAAAGGCACGCTGGATATTAAGAAGCTTTCGATGATTCAGACTAACAATACCCTAGATGCTGATCAGATTATCCTCAGAGGTAATTTAACGATTGCAGGAAAAAGATTTAAAGACTTTACCTTCAGCTGGTGGGAAGGCGATTAACAACATAGTCCCGTTTGAATAATGGAGCTAAACACAACTTTAAGCCTGAATTAGAGTGTCTATTCACCTAATATCAATTTTGAGAATCCTCTCACAACTCAAAACGCGACGCCCTTGCCATTTCCACTTCCATATTTATCGGAGGCAGCTCGCTTTTGCTCAGCAGCTGATCAAGTCGCTTCATCGTGCGATAAACTCGATTGGGCACTTGGAACTGAAGTGGCGAACCGACCTTAAAACGAATCGCATCTATACCCAATTCGCCTTTAACAATCCCTAGTATTTTTTTATAGGTGTTCAGGGTAATCTCTGCTTTAGGCACAGTAGCCACATCAACGAAATAATCATTGAGAACACTGAGCAACTTTTCATGATATTCGCTCACTTTATCATGACTGTCGAAAAGGGAAATTATGTATCGGCTCAATTTATTTTCATCAAAAAAACTGGCGACATTAGGCCATCTTTCTTTATTGCTCTGAAAAGTAGCCGTTGCTTGCAACGCAATTAACAAGCAAATGAGTGTAAAATGCCTTATCAAGGTAGTGCCTAGGCAGCCAATTAATTTTTTTTCGACGACTAAATCCCCAAAAGCATAGAAGTGAAACGCCGTATAAAAGCTCCAATGATACTCAGGAGTAGCATATTTGTTTTTATCAATTCTATCGAGAAATTCTAACAGGAGGTTTTTCCTGGAAATGATAGCCGCTTTTCTCACATGTTCCGCTGTCAGCTCTATATTATTTTCCATCATTGCGAGAATTTCTGTATCTGATTGGCACGATTCTAATGCAGCAAGAGCGATTTTTTCTTTAACTTGCTGATCATATGAAGGGTTATTGACCAAATTAAGAACGATATCCATACGCTTATTTGAAAATGCATGCTTGAATAATGGTACCACCAATTCCTCAGATACGGTGGGCCCAAGCTCATACAGTAATAGTGATTTAGAAGGACTTTCTACACTCAATGCGCAACTGAATTCTTTATCTAACGCATTTTTCCATGCCACCACCCATTCAAGGCGGTTCATAAAAAAGTCTATCATGTGAGTTGGCCTACTCTCAAACATTGTAGTATCAGGCATAGTAAAATTAAGCCTAACGATTTCTTGAACTAAAGAAACAGTATCGCATGATAGTTTATCAAAAATCATTTTGAACACACTATCTCTAATATTACCATTATAGATAAGACGTCTGGTACTTAAAGTCAAATCTTGCAGGATATGATTAACAATAAAATCATCCTGGCTATATAGAGAATCTTCGCTCAGATCAAAACCAGATAAATCCGTGATATAGCGAAACAAAGATGGCTCTCTACACTCCAACAGCCACTTAACAATCGGCGGAAAAATAGCCTTATATGCAAAGGAAAGCGATTGTGCGATCTCGATAAAATATGGCATTATGATCAGTAAGGCAGCGGTGAAATCATCATGATTTTTAGCTAATGGTCTGTAATTAAATAAACCCATCATTAATCTAGTTGAAGAGCTTTTCTGATCGATTGGCTGTGCAAGCAATTGGTACTCGTAACAATATTTGAGCAAGATTTTCTCAGCCATTTGATTTTTACCAACCACCAAGAGCTCCAACACCCGTCGGCAGACGCTCACTGCTATATTCGCAGGATCAATCAACGTAACATCAGGAAAATTTGCTTCGAGTAATAATACAGCCTCCTGATTGCCTTTTTCATGCGCAAGAGTTAGAGCAAGTGCGTATCGCGCAAATGAAAACTGATCGTGATAGCTTTTTTCATGCTCGATCAATTGGGGCAACAAAGTATTATCGTCTCTTTCTATGACATACCAGAGTGTAGAGTGCAGCGCATATGATTTCTTATAATGCCTGCGCCAATTTGGCTTTGCACCGGCTTGTAATAATAATTTCGCAACTCCAAAGTCCCCCTGGCTCAGTGCTTGCAACAGTGCGTACCCGTAATCAGATTTATCCTCTGCATCGGTAGGATAATCCGTGAAAAGCATCACCAATTCATGATTTACGGCAAACATAATGGGAGAGCCTCCATCTTTTCGAGCGGTATCTGCGCCCATCTTTAGTAAATACTTAGCAGTAACTAACTCTCCCGATCGACATGCGATGACCAATAAGCTTCCTAATAGGACCGGACTCAGCACTGGGTACTCTTTTAGGCAAAGATTAACGACTACCCATGAACCAAAATTAGCTGCATAAAGTAGAAAAGTATCAAGACCGAAGTAGCTTAAATGTCGAGGATTACCCGTCTTTATTACAATCTGAGCTAAATCAGCATTATTGAGTTGCAAGGACATTTTGTCCGAGTTTGTGGCAGCGATAAACCGCTCAGCCAGATCAAATTCTTCAGCACATATCAATTTTGAAATCACCGGATCATTTTTTTTAACTAGATCTTTTTTTACTAGAAGACGGACCATCTCATCGCATACACTCAGTTTTTCAGAATCATTTATATTAACACTGCTGTTGCGTGTAACTCGCAATAAGCGTGACAACATACGCACATAGCCCTTATTTATCATTTGAAGAGGCAATATCACACACTCTTCCAAAAATAACGAACTTATGGCATCTTCTGGCAATTCCAAGAGAAGCTCGTAGTCCTGAGACTTAAAACCTTGGCTAAAACGAATATCTTGATATCTTTGTAACGCTTGTTCTCGATCTTTTTTTCGCATTTCATCGGTATACAATTTTACTTGATATTTAGGGCGCTTCTCTGTATCAATATCATTGTTTTTTGATTTTGGAATATAAAAAATAATAGGTATTTTAAAATGAGGATTTACCTTAACGCCTTTCTTTACTGCATAGGCTTTATAGTGATCTAATAATTCCTGCGCAAAATTGCAGGCTAATAATCTAGCTTCTAGTGATTCAGAACAAATGCTCACTACAGTGCGGTAAGGGTTGAACCGTAAGCGAGCGAGAACTTCATTTGTTTTGCTACTACTCAACCTCGCAATTTTGTTTCTAGCCTTAAATTCAGCCAGTTTTTGTATTGGATAAAATTCATTTTTTACATACGCATTATACGCTCGACTAGACATTGCGGATTTCTCATCTTCATGGTCAAAGAGTCGCACCACAGTCCCAGAATCTTCAAGCATTAGCCGTGTAATCAAAGCATCTTGAGGACTTGTTATTATCCCATAAAGTTTTGTATTTCTACTTTTAGAAAAACCGAAAGCGGAGCTTAACCCATCATCATCAATAAGCGTACAAGACTGCGCTTGCGAAAAACATTTTTTCTCTTCAGGCTGATACAATGGTTTTTTATGAACTCTCGGGATGACACAACCTTCAGGAGTGATCGTGTAGGGCTGTCGATTATTAGGGCGAAGATTATGAAGACGTCTACTTTCATTCTCACCTGGTATAATTCCCAAGATAAATTGATAGCTAAAATCAAATTCATCCGCCCGCAATGTTTTTAATAAAGAATCTTCAATACACCAACTAGATAATTTTCCAGTTGAATCCATTGTATACTGATTCCAAAAAAAATACTGCTCAGTCGTCAGCAGCACTTCATCAAAGAACAATTGAGGGTATGTTGTCTCTTGCAGTGGCAGAATATGATTGAGAAAATCAAAAAATGCACTTGAATAATCACATTGTTCTTTAAATACGACTTTGCAAACAAGATCACCAGAGCCGAAATGACGAACAGAATTTGCCGAAAAAATAGTGGTAATATGGGAGTATAAATGGTCGCCCTCAGGAGTGTGTGTGCTCAGATAGGGGATGACATGACACCACATTAAAGTGACTTGCTCACCATCAAAAATGACATCCGTGCCAATATATTCTATTGATTTACTGATGAGTCTGCGAATGATACCTACTTTGTCGGAATCGGCAGCTTTTGCCCCCACTATTTGGCTTAGGCACCCATTCAGCACTTCTATAATATTATCGACCACAACGCTTCTCTACTATGGGTAGGTACAGTATAGTTTCTCTAATCTTTTGCGCACTCTCAGTGACATTTAACGTCTTCATGGCCTACTATGGAAAATAATAGGGCAAAGAATTCTATCCGAGGCAAATTATTTCTCGGTGTTCAATGTTTTATGAGGCAAACTTTCGATGCGTGAAGCCTGACTCACCACCATATAATTGAGTTTACGTTGTAATTCAGAAATTGTATTAGAACCGCCATAGGTGAGACCAGAACGTAATCCACCAACAATATCGGCAATAATGGCATCTTCATCCTCACGATACGGAACTTCGGTGGCAACTCCTTCCGCTGTTTTCCAATCATTCATTTCGCCCATAAAATCTTCTTGAGCTTCTCGCGATGCCATACCTCGATATTGTTTTACTTTTTTGCCATCTGATTTTTCTATAACAGACCCTGGAGTAGGTCGAGTTCCCGCAAATAGCCCCCCTAACATCACAAAATCGGCACCAAAAGCCAATGCTTTTACAATATCACCGGCGGTTCTAATTCCACCATCTGCAACAATCGACCGATCTGTACGCGCACAATCTTGAATACAAGAAAGCATGGGCACACCAAAGCCTGTTTTAATGCGAGTTGAACACACTGAACCACCACCTATGCCAACCTTAATCAAATCCGCGCCACAAGAGGCTAAATAATCAGCACCCGCATAAGTGGCCACATTACCTGCCATTAAACATCCATTAGGCAACAGGCTGCGCAAATTTTTCAAGGTTTGCCCTACATATTTTGCATGAGCATGTGCAACGTCTATACAAAAGTACTCCGCTCCCACATCTCTTAAAGCGGCCGCACGGTCCAAATCTGCCTTTGTACAACCGATTGAAACAAAGGTCGGAAATTCACAGGCCTTAAATACTTTAATGTTGTCATCGACAGACATAAATCGATGCAATGCTCCCATCCCTCCTTTAGATCCCATAAAATTAGCCATTTTATCTTCGGTGATGGTGTCCATATTAGAAGTAATTACTGGCAATTTAAGCGTGAGCTTTCCAGTTCTATCTTTCATCGAAATATCGACTAAACGTCGAGATTCATAGTGGTTGTAAGCGGGGATTAATAGAACATCATCAAAGGTGATGGCGGAGTGTTGTATCATAGTAGTGACCTTGTTCCTAAAAAATGTGATTATAAAGAAATGCACCGGCTTTATCCAGACTTGATACAGCAAAACAATCTAGATTGGTTCACCTCTAAAACCTGGCTCTACATATAATCCTAGATTCTGCAGTTGGAACCTACTACGAGGTCCTAATGCACTGAATCGAGGATGATCCAAAACTTGCAAGATTCGCCCTAAAAGTGGATTATACGGCCATGAACGACAATAATGCACTGTATCCGATATTATCGCGGGTGGACACCCCCCACGATTTACGCACTCTGCCAGTGGAGGATCTCCCCGCTCTGGCGGATGAACTGCGTTTGTACCTCATTAACTCGCTTAATCAATGCGGGGGACATTTCGCGGGCAGTCTTGGAACAGTCGAACTAACCATTGCCCTACATTATGTATTTAATACCCCCGATGACAAATTGGTCTGGGATGTGGGTCACCAGGCATATGGACATAAAGTACTCACCGGGCGTCGTGATCGCCTTAACACGATCAAACAATACCAAGGCCTTTCCCCTTTCCCTAAACGTTCAGAAAGCGAATATGACACGTTCGGCGTAGGACATTCCAGCACATCCATTAGCGCTGCTTTGGGTATGGCGATTGCTTCAAAAATTGCCGGAAGCCCTAATCAAGGTGTTGCTATCATCGGTGACGGAGGCCTGACAGGTGGCATGGCATTTGAAGCGTTGAATCACGCAGGAAGTGTAGACGCCAATTTATTAATCATTCTCAATGACAACGACATGTCCATTTCTCATAATGTTGGTGCGCTCACAAATTATCTCACTCGAATCTTAACCGGAAAAACGTACACCTCTTTCAGAGAAAACAGCAAGAAAGTACTGAATATGATGCCACCAATGAAAACATTAGTGAAACGCACTGAAACGCATTTAAAAGGTATGATAACACCAGGTACATTATTTGAAGAATTAGGCATTCACTATTTTGGTCCTATTGACGGACATGATTTAGACAGTTTAATTCCTACCTTACGAAATATACATGAGCTGACTGGACCTCGTTTGTTGCATGTTGTCACAACAAAAGGAAAAGGGTACGAAGCTGCGGAAACAGATCCTATAAAATATCACGCTGTAAAACCTGGTTTTCACAAAACAGAAAACAAAGCAGATGATCAATTAAAAGAATCCACATTATCAACTAATTTTTCTTCTACAATTCCCGTTGAAAATCTGACGAATAAACGTTTCACTTATTCAGATATTTTCGGACAATTTTTATGTGACATCGCCCATGATGATAAACGCTTGTATGCCATCACACCGGCAATGAGGGAAGGCTCAGGCATGGTTGAATTTCATCAACGTTTTCCCGAACAATATTGCGATGTAGGAATTGCTGAACAACATTCAGTTACATTGGCTGCAGGATTAGCCTGTGAAGGATTAAAACCTGTGGTTGCAATTTATTCCACTTTTTTGCAGCGCGCTTACGATCAATTAATACATGATGTAGCGCTGCAAAATTTGGATGTGACATTTGCAATTGATCGTGCAGGCTTAGTCGGCCCAGATGGCCCTACTCATGCCGGTAGTTTTGATTTAAGTTTTTTACGATGCATTCCTAATATGATCATTATGGCACCGAGCAACGAAAATGAATGCCGACAAATGCTCTACACTGCTTATCAATATCCAGGGCCCGCAGCTGTGCGCTATCCTCGTGGCAGCGGTACTGGTGCACCCATCCAATTTACCATGACAATGTTAGAAGTAGGCAAATCAGAAACGCTTTTACACGGTGAAAAAATTGCGATACTGGCATTTGGCAGCATGGTAACGCCTTCTCTGACTGCAGGAAAAGAACTCAACGCTACGGTAGTGAATATGCGTTTTGTAAAACCTCTTGATGAAGAAACTATTCTGCAAATTGCCAAAACCCATTCTTTAATTGTGACTGTCGAAGAAAATGCCGTCATGGGCGGTGCGGGCAGTGCAATTAATGAATTTCTCGCTGCGGAAAATATGAAAATTTCTATTTTAAATCTAGGACTACCCGATACATTCATCGAACACGGTGATCCTGATCTCCTTCTCGCCAATTGCGGATTAAATGCCGAAGGTATTTTGAGCGCTATACAGGAACGCGAGGCCAAAATTAAAAATACGGTATTTTTTGACTGACGCAGTTCTGCTATAACTGCACCATGATAAATCATTTATTAAAATCCTTATTCAACAGTGTATTTCCCAACCATTGTTTGCTGTGCAATAAAAAAAGCGACACGGGAAAAGATATTTGTGAGCATTGTTGGACTACTTTACCTTGGCTATTGGCTAGCTGTTATCAATGCGCAAAACCACTGAATATTGCACACAATGAGCCGTTGTATTGTGGAGAATGTCTGAAGCGCCCACCGAGTTATGATACCACTCTTGCCCCTTTAATATATCAAGGGGAAATTATCAGCTTGATCACAAAAATGAAGTTCTATAATAATCTTTCTGCCACACGTTTATTCGCTGAGTTAATTGCTGAACGAGTTATTGCTCAGCATTCTTCATATGACTTACCGACACTGCTGATTCCTGTTCCACTTCATCCAAAACGTTTACGTCAACGAGGCTATAATCAAGCCACTTTGATCGCAGAACATATTTCTAATCTCATACAAATACCGATAGACATAAATCTCTGCAAACGGATTCGTTATACAACCCCTCAAAGCAAAACGTCTGCTGAATTTCGACGGTCAAATATTGTAGATGCTTTCAGCATCAACAAACCGATTGAAGCTCAGCATGTTGCAATCATCGATGATGTGATGACCACAGGAGCTACAGTAGGCGGCCTGGCTCACATTTTTAAGGCGAATGGGGTGGAAAGGGTGAGTGTTTGGTGTGCAGCCAGGGTCTAATGTGAGTGGCGCCAACAGGCAAATTCAGTGAGCTTTACCCTAAAAATCTAGCATATTTGCTTGACTTGATGAGGTACAGAAGGTAGTATCCCTGCTATAAGAAAATAGTTAGACTACGTAAAATATGAGGTTATTAATAATGTATAAAACAACAGAATATTCCGGTGCTTTTTTTGACAGTAAAAAATCTAATGATGACTTAAAAAAAGAATACGATCAAAAACTGTCTGCGCTTCAAAGTTTGGTCGCCAATCTAGCGCCTGAAGATAAAACAACTCTCAGCACTGCATTGCCTACTTCTACTGCTTGCAGAGTAAATCCAATTACAAACCAATGGGAATCAGTAGAAGAAAGAAATAAACGCGAATACGAAGCATCTAAAGAATTGGCTGCGCTGTTCACTGAACAAAACGATTTAGAAGAGGGCACAGAACAATTTAGCAAATTCAATGATATTCTTATATCACAATCTAGAGACATACTCGTTAAACATCAATTACAATCTCTCAATCCAACCCTAGAAACTACAAACCAAGAACTTTTAAAAGCTCTGCATCAATTACCACAAAAACTCAAAATGCCAAATAACATTACTCGTAAAAATGCACTCGTGGCAATTGAAGTGATGGATCTTCTTACTGGCGCACTTAATGCACATTTAGCAAATGCTAAAGCAGAGAAGTCGACAAAACCACTTTCAAAAGATGAAATCACTCGTAAACTCGCAGAACTCGGAAAATTATTAGAGAATGATGGAATAAATGGCATGTTCTTTATTATTTTAGGGACACTGTTAGCAGTTGCCGGTCTTACCCTACTAGGCGGACTTGTAGCTTGTGCAACAGTGCCTGGTTTTGCTCTAAGCGTCTGTACAATGATTGGTGTAACCGCGTCAATAAACACCGCTAGTGCAGTCTACTCCGCTGGCTTTATAGCATTTGTTTTTGGCTTACTCTCAATCTCAGTTGGCGGAATTATATTGCCTGAAATCACGAAATCGTCCGACGCTAATCCAGAAGCCGCTAAAGCGATCTTGGATGTTTCAAAAGCATGGGACTTAGAACCTCCACATTGTGCATCGCCATCAATTACAGGCTAATACATTAGCCAAAATGATAGCACCTTTTTTTTGGACTGTGCTTTGGTTAGTCAGAACCCAGCATTTTTTCGATCGCAGATAGTGAAATACTCGTCTCTCCATTTTGTTTTTGTTGAGTACGCACTCCCCATGCATGTCCGTAAATAATTTCGTAGGTCCCTGGATACGAATTTTCATTTTTCATTGTTTCGTAAGCAGCAAGCATTTTATTCCATTGATTTTTTCCCATTAGCCCTCGAGGACGATCACAATGAGCATTGGTTGATCCCGTATCCCGCAGATCCTGAAATAATTGCTGCACACTTTTATAATTAACAGTCAGCGTTTGCACATCCACAACGGGATCCACGAATCCTGTCTGTAACATTAAGTCACCCACATCATGCATATCAGGAAAATCATGAACATGAGGGAAATTATCAACCTGTGCAAAAGCTTCGCGACATTCCTTCAAAGTATCAACACCCATAGAGGTCAACAACAGGACACCTTTAGGATCTAAAACACGTGCAATTTCTTGTAATAATTTTTGCGGATCATTCACCCAATGAAATAATAAATTACAGACAATGAGCTGTTGAGAATGATCTGGTAATGGCAAAACACTATTTTCAGAAGACAAATATTCAAGAATATCAATAGTAATAATTTTGGCGTGTGGGTAAAGCTCTTGCAACAATTCCTCACCATATTTTGACGCCGCACCCAAATTAAGTACATCTTCTGGTTTTATCAACATATATTCCAATCGTTCAATCAAACGATTAAAAATTTCACGCTGCACAATCGCCGCTTGATCATAGGTTGTTTTTGAATATTTACGCTGTTTAAGTACATGTACTTGATCTAATTTCATTTTACACACCATGATATAGCAATGAGTAATTTAACCATTAATAGTGTTAACGTAACCTTGATTACTGTACTTTAAAATACGCTCATCCCGAGTTAGTAAGGTCAAGTTCATCACACGTGCTGTTGCAACAATAATTCTATCTGCTGGGTCTTTGTGAAAATGATTAGGCATTTTTACACTATCCATAACTATCTCAGGAGACAATGAAGCTAAACTAATTCCTGGAGCACTTAGAGCTCGGTGAAGCCATTCATCAATAGGACAACCCAGCGATATCCGTTTGTTATGTTCCAACATGGCAATTTCCCACATCGATATTGCTGACACATAAATTGTGTGATTTTTAGATGCCTTTTTAATTGATGAAATGGATGACTTTTTTAATTGCTTGTCACCCAGTACTAACCATAACCAAATATGTGTATCTAATAATAGATTATTCATTCGCTTCCCACTCATCTTTGATTGGAGATATTATATCTCCATGAATGGTGGCTGTATTTGCCATACAACCGAATATCTCTGCAGTTTCACTCTCAGGCACGGGTATAATCATAGCAATAGGCTTACCATGTTTTGTAATAACATACTCTATATGTTTATCATGAACTTGATCCATCACCTTTAAGCAGGTTGCTTTGAATTCCGTTGCAGAAATCTCATGGGCCGTATTTAACATCATAATCTCCAAAGTGGTCACCTAATATGGTCATATTATAGTTTATCCCGAGAAGAAAAGCAATATCTTGGTACTGCCATACAAACAAGATTCTTTGCCTGAATACTATACCCAACAAGAAAATAATCTATATATTATTTGTACACAAATCGAATTTTTGGGTCATGTTCGAGGCTTGGTAATGTTGTCAACCCTAAAATTGATCCAGCCTGACTATTAATATGCTGCTGTTATTATATTTTGGCAATCAATTCTCGATCATTCTCTTCTATCTCTTCTAACTGAATAGTACGATGGCTCCCCTTATCTGGATTCTTGAAATCGTGTTTGTTAGGTGCATGAGCATCAATTACATGCGACGAATACACTTCATCACCTACAATTTTCGGCGCTGTAAATTTAAATTTATGTGCGTTTTCAGAGATGCGACGACTCCGAGGAGTGAGCTTATAACTTTCATCTTCAGAATCATATTGGAAATTTAAATCTAACTGCTGACCGATGCCACTGTTCGTAGATTTATGGCCGAATGAAAGATTATAATTGGCGCGAAACATGTGCTTGTAAAGCTCATTCGCTGCTTTTGTTCTATCAATCCATTTTTCTTCATCTTGCAATTCAAACATCGTTTTTATAAGTTCTATGGCAGTATCACACTCGGCCTTCGCTTCTGCGTTTTCATCAGACTGATATAGGAGTTCAGCAAAGTCACACAAATTTTCTTTGTTTTCAACATTTATTGCTTCGCAAATATTTTCCTGAATATCTTCTGCGGATATACGATGACACCTATCGAGCCAAGCATTATCAAGTCTTATCTTTTGAGTGCCATTCGTTTTCATTGGTATCGGATTAGTGACATGAACGCCGTTGTATTCTTTGACTAAATGTTTATCAACACCGACAACGAAGCTTGCATCCCTGGTTTGTTTTTCGTTCAATTTTTTTGCTTCGTCCATTTCGATTCCAACAAAGTCCTTACTGCCTATATGACGTCCTACATGATAGAGTTTTGATGGATCATTTGGGTCATGAAAGAAACCGTGCAGGGTTTCATCATCACGTAACGGTGGCAAGCATGGAGAAATACGAACCGGGGGAAACTGTTTTAGCTCTAATAAGGGATTTATCGATATTTCTTTGAGTATCGATGAGGTGTTGTCTGCGTATATTGTGTGTAAAAGTTCGCCAAATCGATAACCTTGGAAATTCATTACACCCCTGTGAAGCCCAAGAACAAAGCCATTAATATCTATTATAGGAGCACCACTACTACAATGTGATGTCGCCATTACATAATCTGCTATTAATTTATGTTGCTCGCCACCACCACTCTCACCAATGGAAAGCCTTTGGAGGTCTTCGCCATCAGGATAATGCAATGTCCATAAATTGCCAAAAGGCTGCTTGTCTGCGTCAGGTGCATCGTGATGTATTAGTGGCAGTACTGGTGCTTCAACTGGTTCAGATAACTTTAATATCGCATAGTCGAAAGCAGGTACTCCGTCACTGGGTATAGACCCATCTTCTAAACAGCCAATGATCTTCACGGATTTTTCTAGACCATCCTCAGTAGGAAAGACAATATATACGGGTTCAGCAAATTCTCCGGTTTCTAAATCTACTACGTCAATAATGGCATGCTTTGAAACGAGAATTGCAACTGAATTTATTAAAAATCCCGTGCCAAGATTCGAAATGCTTTCTGTAAAGATTCGCCCAACGGATCTCTTGTAGTCATATACGATTTCAGCGATAACATTATCATTAACTTCTGAATATGTCTGAGGATCTTCATTAGCAACGGATTCGACTAAACCATTGTAAGGCGCGGGACCACTATCAAAGAAATCACCCGCAACAATATCGCTAGGTATCTGGGGTTGTCTCTGAAGCTCTTCAAACTCTTCATCGGTAAGCGGTTTGTACTTCATTTGGACCTCGCTTAGATTTATAAAATATTACCTCAACTCAGTGTGAATTATATTCCCTAGCACACGCGGTCATAAGCGATGCTTTTCAATCACTGCTATTTTAACTCATAATGATAATTAAAAATTACATTACAAATCGGTCACAGTACCTTCAAAAACTTCTGCTGCTAACATTATTGTTTCACCCAGCGTTGGATGAGGATGAATAGTGAGCGCAATATCTTCAGCATCACAACCCATTTCAATGGCAAGAGCAACTTCACAAATCAAATCACCTGCATTAGTACCCGTTATGCCACCACCCAAAATACGTTTGGTATCTGGATCAAATAATAATTTAGTAAGCCCTTCGCTACGCCCCATACTGAGTGAGCGACCATTCGCAAGCCAAGGGAATACACCTTTAGCATATTTAATGCCTTTAGCTTTTGCTTCAGTTTCAGTTAGTCCTGCCCACGCCACTTCGGGATCAGTGTACGCAACGGAAGGAATAGTTTTTGGATCGAAAATATGTTTTTTGCCGGCGATGACTTCAGCAGCAAGATGTCCTTCGGGCACCGCTTTATGTGCGAGCATCGGATTACCAACGATATCACCGATAGCAAAAATATTGGCGACGTTCGTGCGCTGTTGATTATCAACGGTGATAAATCCTCGCTGATCAACAGAAACGCCTGCTTTATCCAGTGATAATTGATCGCTATTAGGACGACGCCCAACTGATTGTAAAATATAATCGAATTTTTGCGGTTGATCCGGAGCGTTTTTACCTTCAAATGTTACATACAATCCATCTTTTTTCGCTTCAACTGCAGTTACTTTGGTTTCGAGCATTATGCTCTTGAAGCGTTTTTCCATGCGTTTGTGTAAAGGTGCTACAAGATCTTTATCTGCACCGGGCATTAATTGATCCATTAATTCTACAACATGCACTTCAGCACCCAATGCTTCATACACAGTACCCATTTCTAATCCGATAATTCCACCGCCCAAAATTAACAACTTGCAATTCAATTCAGGTAATTCGAGCGCACCCGTTGAGTCAATAACTCGCTTATCTTGAGGCATAAAAGGTAAATTAATCGGCCGTGAACCCGCCGCAATAATGCATTGTGAAAATTTTACAATAGTTTTCTCTGAACCTTTAATGACTTCAATTTCAGTGGGGCTAATAAATTTACCCGTCCCTTGAACAACAGTGACCTTTCGTTTTTTTGCGAGCATATCAAGCCCGCCAGTTAATCGCTTAACAACACTGTTTTTCCAGGCTCTTAACTTGTCAGCATCAATTTTTGGCTTACCAAAATCAATTCCATGCGCAGCCATTTCTTGCGTTTCTGTTAATACTTTTGCGATATGCAGATAGGCTTTCGAAGGTATACAGCCAACATTTAAACAAACACCACCTAATGCTTCACCATCATCGATCATGACAACAGTTTTTCCAGATCCTTCTTCTTTAAATAAATCTGCAGCACGATAGGCTGCTGAATAACCTCCCGGTCCAGCACCTAATACAACGAGATCAGCATTTATTGTGTTACTTGCAGGCATATTATTACTCCCAATTTTGTTCAGACAAACGATTCACTATATCAACCATAAATCGCGCTCCATCAGCACCATCAATGACACGATGATCATAAGATAAAGATAATGGCAACATGAGACGAGGCACAAATTCACCATTTTCATAAACGGGCTTCATCGACGAACGTGAAACCCCTAAAATTGCAACATCAGGCGCTTTTACTATTGGCGTAAACGCAGTACCCCCGATGCCACCTAAACTTGAAATCGTAAAACAACTACCTGCCATTTCCACAGGCGTTAATCCTTTTTCTCTGGCTTTTGCACTGATTTTTGCGAGTTCATCCGCTAAAGTAAAAACATCTTTTTGATCAACATCACGAATCACTGGCACAACTAATCCGTTAGGGGTATCGACCGCAATTCCCAAATGAAAATATTTTTTCATCACTAAATTTTCACCCGATTCATCCAGTGAACTATTAAAAGTCGGATATGCTTTTAAACTTGCGACTACCGCTTTCATAACATAAACAAGCGGTGTTAATTTCACGCCTTTTTCAGCCGCTTTTCCTGCCTGCTCTTTTCGCAATTTTTCTATTGCTGTGATATCAGCTTCGCCAAATTGAGTCACGTGCGGAATAGTTACCCACGATCGGTGTACGTTTGCGCCCGTTAATTTTTTAATTTTATTCAGTGGCTGAATTTCAATTGCACCAAATTTTGCAAAATCTACTTTTTGTGCAGGAATTAATTCAAGACCCATTCCACCACGTGGCTTTGCCAATTCACCTCGCACAAAAGCTTGCACATCTTCTTTGAGAATGCGCCCTTTAGCACCTGATCCTTTTACTAAACGTAAATCCACCCCAAATTCGCGAGCGATTCTTCGAACACTAGGACTAGCATGAACATTGGCACCAGCTGGCGTAACAGACAAAATGTCTCGAGCAGAAACTGGGATGGGGGAAATGGCTGGTGCAGATTTAGGAATATTTGCAGAGGATTGCGAGACTGAACCCTGAGCAACCGATTCTTTTTTAGTAGGCACACCCTCCGCTACGGCCAGAAGAACCGCAATAGAATCTCCTTCTGAAACTTTCGCTCCAACAGTCACCAAAATTTCAGTCACTTTTCCTGAAAAAGGCGAGGGAATATCCATCGTCGCTTTTTCACCTTCTAAAGTAATTAAAGGATCTTCTTTTATTACTTCACTCCCTACAGCGACATGAATTTGAATTACATTAACATTCGATGCCCCACCAATATCAGGGATTACTACTGTTTGCGGAGATGCTTTTTTTTCTTCTGATTCATTTGATGCAGCTGATGAAGCGCTACCCGTTTTTTTCGCTTCTTCCGTTTCACTTACTTCAATTGTTGCAATTAAATTTCCTTCACTGAGTTTATCACCCACCTTCACTTGCAAGCTCACAATTTTTCCAGCAAAAGGCGATGGAATTTCCATCGTCGCTTTATCACCTTCTAGCGTAATCAATGCATCTTCTTTTGCAACGACATCACCCGGTTTGACAGAAACTTCAATGACGTCAACATTTGTTGCCCCACCAATATCGGGTATGGTTATTTCCTTTATCATTACGCTTACTCCACCCTTCCGATTACATTGTTGCTGGATTTTGTTTGGTGGGATCAACACCCCACTTCGTCATCGCACGCTGCACTGTGGCAGCATCAATTTTACCTTCGCGACATAACGCGCTCATTGCTGCAGCAGCGATCGCTTTTGCATCGACTTCAAAGAAATGACGGAGATTGACACGTGTATCACTTCGACCATAACCGTCTGTACCCAATACCGTATAATCAAATGGCACAAATGCACGAATTTGATCAACAAAACTACGCACATAATCTGTAGCCGCTATCACAGGACCAGGATGCTCCGCCAATGTTTTTGTGACAAAACTCAGCGTTGGTTCTTTTTCAGGATGTAGACGATTTTCACGCTCATGATGTAATGCTTCTCGCGCAAGTTCTGTAAAACTCGTGACACTCCACACATTCGCATCAATATTTTCTTCACTCAGTAATTTTGCTGCTTCCTCTGCTTCACGCAAAATCGCGCCACAGGATAATACATTCACTTGATGAGATTTATTTCCACTCGCCGCACGCAATAAATAGAGACCTTTAATAATGTTTTCTTCAACTCCTGCTGGCATAGCAGGGTGCGCGTAATTTTCATTCATTACAGTGATGTAATAAAAAACATCTTCTTGTTCAGTGACCATTCGTCGCATTCCATCACGAATAATAACAGCTAATTCATAGGAATACGTTGGATCATAACTAACACAATTTGGAATTAACGCAGACAACACATGACTATGACCATCAGTGTGTTGCAAACCTTCTCCCGCTAATGTTGTGCGACCAGCGGTTGCTCCCATCAAAAATCCTCGAGCACGCATATCGCCAGCGGCCCACGCTAAATCCATAACTCGCTGAAACCCAAACATAGAATAATAAATATAAAAAGGAATCATCGGGACACCATTCGTACTATACGATGTCGCAGCAGCCATCCATGTGGCAAATCCACCCGCTTCGCAAATACCTTCTTGCATATATTGTCCGTCTTTTTTCTCTCGATAAGACATCACTTGATCTTTATCAACGGGTTCATACAATTGACCACTCGGAGAATATATTCCGATTTGCCTAAATAATCCTTCCATACCAAAGGTTCTAGACTCATCAGGAACAATTGGTACTATATTTTGTTTAATATTTGCTTCTTTAAGTAACACACTCAAAATACGCACAAATGCCATCGTCGTTGAAATATGACGATCCCCAGAATCTTCTAGTAAAGCAGAAAACTTTTCGAGTCCTGGCACTTCTAATTTTGGACATTCTTTAGATCGAGCAGGAAGAAATCCACCCAGCTCTTTACGACGTTGATGTAAATATCGCATTTCAGGTGCATCATCATTCGGTTTGATATAGGATAATTTAGCAACATCTTCTTCTGTAACTGGAATTTTAAATCGTTGTTTAAATGCGATCAAATCTTCTGTCGACATCTTTTTTTGTTGGTGCGTAATATTTAATCCCTCACCTGCCGTCCCCATGCCATATCCCTTAACGGTTTGGGCGAGAATAACAACTGGCCCTTCCTGATAAGACATTGCAGCATGATAAGCGGCATAGACTTTTTGTAAATCGTGACCACCGCGATTTAATTGCAATAACTCTTCATCACTTAAATCGGCAACCAGCGCTTTTAGTTCTGGTGTATTAAAAAAATGTTCACGAAAATAAGCGCCGTCATTCACAACATAATTTTGCATTTCACCATCAACACAATTCACCATACGCTGCTCTAAAATACCTTGAGTATCTTTGGCAAATACTTTATCCCACTGACTTCCCCATAACACTTTAATGACATGCCAACCCGCACCTCTAAAAATACCTTCAAATTCTTGTACTACTTTGCTATTTCCTCGAACAGGGCCATCAAGTCGTTGCAAATTACAATTAATGACAAAAATGAGGTTATTTAATTTTTCACGCGCCGCAATGGATAACGCACCCATTGATTCGGGCTCATCCATTTCACCATCACCGCAAAAAACCCATACATGACGATTTTTATTATCAACTAAACCCCGATTGCCTAAGTACTTCAGAAAACGAGCTTGATATATCGCTTGAAGAGGCCCCAGCCCCATAGAAACTGTAGGAAATTGCCAAAATTTCGGCATCAACCACGGATGGGGATACGACGAAAGACCTTTCCCTGCAACTTCTTGTCGAAACTGATCCAGTTGTTCAGCACTAATACGACCTTCTAAATAAGCACGAGCATAAATTCCAGGAGAGGAATGACCTTGAATAAACAGCAGGTCGCCCAAAAAATCAGACTGCCGAGCACGGAAAAAATGATTGAATCCCACTTCATATAATGTTGATGCAGAGGCATAGGTTGCGATATGACCACCCAGTTCAGAAGCTCGCTTACCTCCACGAAGCACTATGGCTTTTGCATTCCAGCGAATCAGCGCCTGTAGACTCTCAGCTAGCTGCCCATCATCTGGCAGTTTTACTTCATCTGACACTTTGATTGTGTTCACATAAGGTGTATTAATAGCGCCTTGACCTGCTGTTATATTCACTTGTGAGGCCAATAAACTTACTAAGAAGCGCGCACGCTCTGCGCCTTCGACTCTCATCACGGACGCCAATGCCTCAAGCCAATCTTGCGTTTCTAAGGGATCATTATCAACCATCATGGGTGAATCTGTCATAGTCTAAACACTCTTCATTCTTTGAAAAGGGGTTATGATACTGATATTTGGGGGAACATGAAAGAGGAAGCAAGGGATAATGGTCAGGGCTAAAAAAAAGGGGCGATGCTCACGTCATCACCCCTTAGATTATCGTTACAGAAGGATTAGATCAAACTGATCAAGGTCAAAACCGCAATTGCGACTATCCAGACTATTTCAGCTTTGAACACAATATCCAAAATACTTTTGTTTTCTTCTACAGTTGCATTACTCGCGTTTTCAATATCTGCATTAGCAGCTGCTAAACCTAAAGTAACAGGCAACTTCTGTTCGACATCCAAACCGCCCACCAAGTTTTTCATCAATTGGTTTAATGCTGCACCAAAATTACCAACAGCACCAAAGCTCAGTCCAACCAACCGAACAGGTACCCAAGCCATAATACCTTGTACTAATTTTGCAGCCTCTAAATAATCGGCAGCATCAGAACCAGGTTTTGCTCCCTCATGCGTTAATCGGTGTACTAAAAAGTAAACGACCACACCAAATAATCCAAAAAGCATATACCAAAATAAAACACTGAACACATGATGTAATGATATAATCACAACTTTCGAACTAACCGCTCTCGCTCGCTCAGCGGGAGAAGTTGGCACAGATTCCTTTAATAAGTCTTTTAATTCCTCATCAGACGATTTTCCTTTTTCTGCTTTCCCACCACTCAAATAATTTGAGATTTGCTTTGAAATATCACGTGAATCAAGGCAGAAAAATACGACGGCAACTCCAATCACTAATCCAAAAATAGGATTACCACCCAAAATTGCATCAAGAATCCAAACTAAAACAGCAACAGGTAATACGACTATCGCTAACCCAACGTAACCCTTCATCAAGGATTGACCCAACGTTTTTTGTATTAAAGCACGATAGGGTTTAAACCAATCCAACTCTGATAATGAAAAACGAATATTGAGAAATCTTTGTATTCCTATACAAATCAAGACAACTAACAGTTTCATAATGTCATTCCCTTGTTAATAACCCTCGATAATAAGCCCAATCAAATGACTGTCCCGGATCGGTTTTGCGAGCCGGAGCAATATCTGAATGACCTACTATCCTTTGGGGTGTGATCCCTGGATAACACTGCATCAAACAGCGAGTAACATCTACTAACTGCTGATACTGTACGCTAGTATAGGCTAAATTATCAGTTCCTTCCAGTTCTATACCAATTGAAAAATCATTACAACGAGTTCGCCCAGCAAAATTGGACTCTCCAGCATGCCATGCTCTTCGATGAAAAGGCACAAATTGAATGATTTTTCCCGTTCGACGAATAAAGAGATGCGAAGATACTTTTAGGTTTTTGACGCTTTCATAATAAGGGTGAGCAGAATGATCAAGGCTATTACAAAAGAACTCTATTACTGCATCAGATGTGAAATCAGCAGGTGGCAAACTAATATTATGGACCACCAATAAATTAATATCCATGCAGGTTGGACGATCATCACAATTAGGCGATGGGTGATAATCTATGTGCTGTAATAATCCATTATCAATGCAATGAATCGACATTCACTAATCTCGCCGCATAAGATCTGTAGTACCCATCGGAGTTGGATATCGCAATACAATAAAATAAGACGAAACAACAAAAGTAAACATTGTCGCAGCCTGTATAAGATTAGAAGCTGATTGACCAATAATTTCTGAACTTAATGCTAAGTAACCAACCAATAATGAAAATTCACTAGACTGACCTAATCTGACACCAACTTCCCATGCCACCTGATTCGTTTCACTTACAGATCCCAACAAAATACGATAGGTTAGAGGTTTTAATATCAGCAATAACACTGCCAAAAGAGCCGCTGGAATATAAATCATTTTTACATAATCTAGATTGAAACTTGCTCCCACAGAAAAAAAGAACATCACCAAGAAGAAATCACGTAATGGCTTCAAACTTTCAGCAATATATTGAGAAATTGGACTTGATGCGATTGATACGCCAGCGATAAATGCACCTATTTCATAGGATAACCCGATCATATTGGCAAGTTCAGCCATACCCAGACACCACGCAAGTGATACTAAAAACATATACTCACGAACACGATCAAATTTTGCAAATAATCTAATTAGAATAAAACGCTCAAAAAGAAACCCAAATATCACAAACGCGGGCAAAGCCAATGCAGTAATAGTCAAATCATGCCATCTAAAAGTACCAGCACTCGCACCATGCATCAATAATAATACCAAGATGGCGATCAAATCTTGCATCAAAAGCACACTAATCATTACCTCACCGGTATGTTGATGATGCAACACTGTCGTTGGTAATAATTTTAGTCCTATAATAGTACTCGAGAACATCATAGATAATCCTATGACAAGACTCTCCATCATATTATAACCAAATAATTGTCCGACCGCATAACCGATTGCTAGAAAAACGACCGAGCTTACTAATGATACCCACAAGGTTTTTTTCAACATATGGTATAGATTTTGAGGCTGTAAATGGAGTCCCAACAAAAACATTAAAAAGACAATACCAACTTCACCAACTTTTTGAACAGCCTCTTGATCACCGACTGGACTCAAACCCCAAGCACCAAGTCCCCAAGGACCTAATAAGACACCTAACAACATGTAAGCAACTAACAAAGATTGCCGCGTAAACAATGCAACTGTAGAAAGCACTGCAGCGCCTGCAAAAATAAAAAACAGTGTTAAGACAATTTCGTTAGCGGCCATGTTCAATCACCATATAGAATATCGGGTCAGTATAAATCAGTTTCGATCATCTATCCAGACTTCTATCACTTAGCACAGCATCTCCCGATTAAGGATTTTGGGTGTTTTTTGTCACTCAATGCCTTATCGACTATAATAAATTTATCTATTGTTTATGCAATATTCAGGCTAGTAAATATCATCAAGGCCAAAAAATGAGTGAAGATTATGACATTGTCGTTATCGGTGGCGGCATTAACGGCACAGCGATCGCTGCTGATGCTGCAGGGCGTGGTTTAAGCGTATTATTATGTGAAGCGAATGATCTTGCTTGCGGAACTTCTTCCGCCAGTAGCAAATTAATTCATGGGGGCTTGCGTTATCTTGAACAATTCCAATTTCAATTAGTACGTGAAGCATTAAATGAAAGGGAAATTCTTTTAAAAAAAGCACCTCATAACATAAGACCATTGCACTTCGTCATGCCAAATGATGCTTCCATTCGATCGCCTTGGCTCATTCGTCTAGGCTTATTTTTATATGATCATTTAGGTGCTCGACGAAAATTGTCTGGATCAAATACCATCAATTTGAAAGAATTTGAAGGCGGAGCCCTATTCAAAAACGAGTTTTCTACTGCTTTCGGATATTCAGATTGCTGGACTGATGATGCACGCCTTGTGGTTCTCAACGCAATATGCGCACATGAAAAAGGCGCCATCATTAAAACACGCACGCTATTTAGTTCAGGAATCCAAAAAAATGATCGTTGGAAGATAACGTTAACCAACACTGATACTAATGTGGATCAAATCGTTACAAGCAAAGCAATCGTTAATGCAGCCGGACCATGGGTTGATGAAATCTTAAATAATTCACTCGCGATAACTCAAGAACGCCATATTACTTGGGTAAAAGGTAGCCATATCATTGTTCCTCAAATCAGCACCACTCAGAATGCTTTCATACTTCAAAACACCGATAAGCGCATTATCTTTATCATTCCCTATCTCAATCAATATAGTTTAATAGGCACCACTGACGTCGAATATCACAGTGATCTCAGAAATGTTCAAATCGATGATTTTGAAATTTCATATCTATTAGACAGTGTGAATCGCTATCTTAAAACACCATTGCACACAACAGACATCATACATTCATATGCAGGAGTGCGAGCTTTAGCTAGTATAAACAACGATAAATTGGCTACTTTGACGCGAGATTTCACCCTCCAAATCAGTGATAATTTCGGTAGATTACCTATTCTTTCCGTTTTCGGAGGAAAAATCACAACCCATAGAGTATTGGCAGAACAGGCATTGACCAAACTTAAAAAATACTTTCCATGGATAAAAAAATCATGGACTGAAAACTTTCCATTGCCTGGTGGTGATATCCTGAATAATGACTTTGAAAACTTTGTCCAAAACCTTTATGAAGAGTATTCTAACTTTGATCAAAATCTTATTTCGCGATACGCTCATCAATTTGGCACTCGGATTCATTCATTACTGAAAAACACAAATAACCCTATAATTCTAGGGGAAAACTATGGCTTCGACCTTTATCATATTGAAGTGGATTACCTCGTTAAAAATGAATGGGCAAGAACTGCTGAAGACATTTTATGGCGACGAACGAAGTTAGGATATTCCTTTCCAAAGGATAAAATTTACCCCTTAGAAAATGCTATAAAACGAATTATTCAGTCATAACTGACTGCGATTTAATACGAACTACTGAAATAATATTTGACAAGTTGATATTTTTATTCTATTTTTACATTGTTGACTAACATTTGTTAGTTGCTTAACTTTAATTGATTGCAATTTTCAAGGAGATTTGAAATGCCTAGAGGAAGAAAACCTGGTCGAAAGAAGGTGACAAGTTCATCTGCAGGTAAAGGATCGGTTTCTAGCAAAGCGTTAGAGAAAAAACTAGCTGCTGCTGCGAAGAAACTTGCAAAAGCTAAGGCTGTAGCCAAAGCTAAGATAGCGGCTGCTAAAGAAGCTGCTAAGAAGAAAGCAAATGAACGCATCGCTAAACTCAAAGCTGCTAAGAAAGCAAAGGCTGCGAAAAAAGCGACTGCTAAGAAAGCAAAAGCTGCTAAAAAAGCTACTGCTAAGAAAGTAAAAGCCACTAAAAAAGTGACTTCTAAATCTAAGAAAGCAAAAACTGCTAAGAAGCCTAAAAAAGCTAAGAAAGTTAGCAAGGCTAGCAAAGCTGGAAGACCTGCTGCTAAGAAGCGAGGCCGTAAAGCTAAACCAGCAGCTGCGAAAAAAGCAGTTAAAAAAGCTGGTAGACCTGCTAAAAAAGTAGCTGCTAAAAAAGCACCTGCTAAAAAAGCTGGTAAACGTGGACGTCCACGTAAAGCTAAGTAATTTATTAGCTTTGATAAAGACCGCCGACCAAGAGTCGGCGGTTTTGTTTTTGGGAACTAAAATCTCTAGATAAGATCTTTACTTGACTACTATTGATTTACATCAACTGAAAGCGCTTTTTGAATCAACTCTTCAAATGCCACACCCGATAACGCACCAGCCTCTCCATAGATCAGGGTGTTCTCTTTTAGAATCATTAAAAACGGAATTGAACGAATATCAAACTCTTGAGCCAATTCACTCTGTTCTTCTACGTTCACTGAACCAAATAAAATCTCAGGATGTTGTTGTGCTTGCTCTGTAAATACAGGGCTGAAATTCTTACACGGACCACACCACTCCGCCCAAAAATCCAATATGATTAATTTATTCTCTGAAACCAACTGATCAAAATTCTGACTAGTAACTTCAACGACAGATGACATATATTCTCCTTAGTGTAGACTGAATCAGGCAGTAGCCGCACGAATTCGCTCATAAATCTCATCAATAGAACCAATACCAGTAACAGCATGATAATGAGGACCGTCACTATTTGTTTGCGCTAAAGTCTGGTAGAAGTTAATGAGCGGCTTAGTCTGGTCATGATACACCTTTAATCGATTACGAACGGTCTCTTCTTTATCATCACCTCGCTGAATTAACTCTTCACCAGTAATATCATCGACATCTGGTATTTTTGGTGGATTGTAGTCGATATGATAAACTCTACCCGAACTTTGATGTACGCGACGACCACTCAATCGATGAACGATTTCTTCATCATCTACTGCAATCTCAACAACGTAATCAATTTTAATCCCTGCATCAAGCAATGCTTTAGCTTGATCGAGTGTGCGTGGAAATCCATCAAGAATAAAACCGTTTTGACAATCGGGGTGATTTAATCGTTCTTTCACGAGATCGATTATAATATCATCAGCGACTAATTCTCCTGATGCCATAACAGCTTTTACTTTGTGACCCAACTGAGCCAACGTAGAATTTGATTCTGGATTTTCGCTGGCCTTCACTGCTGCACGCAGCATATCTCCAGAAGAAACTTGCACGATGTGATAGTGCTTACAAAGCTTTTGCGCTTGTGTGCCCTTACCTGATCCTGGAGCACCCAGTAAAATAATTCGTTTCACCATAAATTGATTACTCACTTTTTTCTATTGAATGCTAGAGACCCCTGAATGGAATGAATCCGACGATAACTAGACACACTCCTGCAATTAATTGAGTAATAACTACTGCGAGAGAAATCTCATGATGATTACGACGATAATCACCAAATTTCACGAAGCATGATAATATTAAACAGATACCCGCGATGATACTAATAGCTCTAACAATGGATATTATTCCTGTAAGAGGACCCAACATATTATCAGCAATTTCACCATAACTAGGACCTGGCCGCCCCGCTGCAAAAACACTCTCATTACAGCAAGAAAACCATAAACAGGTAAAAAAATATAAAGCTCGTTTCATATCTCAAAAAACCGTGTGATTTAGCAACAAATTTCGATTATAGTGATTCCACTGGCAGAAACAAGTGGAAAAGGACTATGATCGGACGTATTCACGAACCAACCGGGGCGGAACACAATCTGCTGAAATCTAATACACCCTTCGACAAGTACATTGATGAGGCTCGAAAGCTAATCACCGAGCATCGAGCGGATTTAGACAGCGATCAAGCGTCAAAGATAATAGAAGCCAATGCTCCCTTCGAATGGAGACCGTATCCAAGTGAGCGCTACGAACGTGGAATATTACTAATTCATGGGCTATACGACAGTCCTTTCAGTGTTCGCGATATCGGGGCGCATTTTCTTAAGCAAGGCTACTTGGTACGCGCCGTTTTACTACCTGGTCACGGGACCGTTCCCGGCGATTTGTTAACCATTCATCGAAAAGACTGGCTCGATACTGTCGCAAACGCCATTAATTCAACGTCTCAAATTGTTGACGATTTTTATATCTGCGGCTATTCGATGGGCGGTGCTTTAAGTTTATTATTACATCAACTGGCGAAAAATTGTCGCGCAATGATGCTGATAGCACCAGGATTAAAACCGCGAAACCGTAAAGCGCAATTTTTAAAAATAATACGTCTTTTTACTTGGATTTCAAAAAAAGCCAAATGGTATCAAATCTCGAATCAAATCAACTATACCAAATATAATTCGCATTCATACAATCCCTCTTACCAAGCTTCTGAAATAATGAAAGCGGCTTCAAAAATTAAAATTAATATTCCACTATTTTTTGTAGCCTCAGAAGACGATGAAACTATCGACACTGATTTCGTTATCGAGTATTTTAAACAACAATCCAATCCGCACAATGCCATGATTAATTACTGCAAAAATCCTTCCATCGGAGATTCAAACAATATAGAACAGCGTACCAGTATTTATCCCGAACGAAATATTATTGATTTCTCACATACCTGTCTCGCTATTTCGCCCAACAATCCTTACCTCGGTGAACATGGTAAATTACTGGATTTCTCACACTACCATAAGCAAAAACAAGAAAACAAAGTGGTCCGCATTGGCGCCATCACAGCAAACAATTTACTGCACTATACGATGCAACGACTCAGCTACAATCCTGATTTTGATCATATGGTTGAACGATTCAGCGCTTTCATTGAGACCTTAAAAACATAAGGGGGTCAGATCTAAAAATGAATACAGAAAACTCTCCCTTTGCCTGGATTGCTTCCTTACACTCACAGTGACAACTACCGTTCTGCATACTTGTGGACAACGCACAACCTTGACCTCGCCCTTTATCCTGACTTTATTTTCCCGTGACCACAGGAAAATCCAGCAGTTAGCAGCTATAATTAAGCTATGTAGGATTTTAGGATAAATTTTGTGATTATGGGGAAATTACATGGTCAGTTTTAAAAGACTTCGCACCCTGAAAAAAGTCTCGTTTATAAGACATCTTATTACTTTACCCTATCACATGATAAGCTCGGTGAGCATAGGACTAGATGCTGGTCGAACAGCGGTTCGTCTAGCTGGTTTAGCGACTGCAGTTGCCATTGGTACGACCACTGCTCTTACAACAACAGGGTCCTTAATTGTCGGTATTGTAGGAGGCTTTGTAGGTCTAGTAGCTATTACTGTCGGAATTATGGGCTTAGCCAATGAACATTCGAGAAATACCGAAAAACTTAAAGAAATCGTTGGCTCAGAAAACGAAACCGGCAAAGATCATCAATTAAAATTGGAACTTGCCAAACTTATCTCAAATGCAAACAAGCTAGACCAAAACAAACTGGGAGAGCTTTTATTTGTATTACATGGTATTGAGGGAGAGAATATAACAGAAAAACTCTGCAACCTCTTTGACGTTGAATACAACCGCTCCATGGACAGTATGGGCGGAAAATTTCAAGTTCCACAAGGCCTCCCTACACCACAACACTTGCTTGGAGTCAAAATAATAGAGCTTCTAACCGGAAATAAAACAGAATGGAGAAATGTACCCGATGGCATTATCGATAATATTACGAGAACGAATATCATTTATAATGAGCACATTCAAAAAGTAAAAAAAGAGTTAGCGTTGATTTTAAATCGAAGAAAAGTAGATTCCGAAGGTAAAGAAAAGTTCGAATACAACAGAGCAAAAATCAGCCAATTTATCGAAACAATTATCGAGCTTCCTGGCGATAATCTTAAAGAAAAGATAGCATCTCTCTATAGTGTTGACCCAAAATATAGCACAAACATGGACGAACTCATCAAGAAGATCAAAGAAAAAGAACCCTTTTTATTGAATGAAATACCTGTAAAATTCGAAAATATACGACATCTCAATAGAGTCATAAAAAAAATGGCTGAAAACACTTATATGCAAATCGTCCTATTGAAGAGCAGGGATATAACACCTGAAAATCTTGAAATGATAAGATTAACTAAAGAATTCAAAAAAATGTTATTGCTAATCGAGGGTGATGATTATGACCAAAAGTTAGACGCAATCTTTAATACAAGCCCATTTGAAAGATCCGCAACTAAGTTCAAAGAAATAGCCTTAAATCACCCCAACACAAAAGCCGCATTAGAAAAGAAACCGATGTTGATGGAAAATCTTTTAAAAGCAAAAAAAGAATTCGATGCTGACTATTCGTCGGTATTTTTTAGACCCTTTACTTACTTGCAAGATCTTTTCTATGCTTTCTCTGGTAGCTTAACTGGATTTGGTATCGTTACGGGTATCGCTGCATTTGTAGGTGTTGGCATTGCTACTTCAGGAGTAGGATTAATTATTCTCATTGCGGCACTTGCTAGTGCAGTGGTAGGTTTTACAATAGCCTATCTCGTCCAACGATACACAAGAAGTTACTCGAAGAGCTTTAACAAAGAAACGAACGAGACCACTGATCTTACTCAAAAAGCAACGGCCAAAGCAAAAGAACTCAACAACGAATTACAAAATAGACCAGCCCCTCAACCCGCCTCAATACCACAGCAAACGGTTCCAACGGATAGCCTTATTCGTCGGTCTCAATTTCAGTTGGAAAGAGCTCAACGAGAACGAATTGAACAATTGGAAAACGAACTCAGAGCCTTACGAAGCACTACTCCAACCCCTAAACTAGAGCCTCAAGAAGTCTCGAATAACAGTCAAAGTACCGCAAGTCTTTTCTCTTCGCTAAAAGAGCCAACTCCTTCAGATCAGACTACAGCACCACAACCAGGTGAAATATCCGGAAACGAAAAAAGCGATAACGTTGCTGATAGTGTCTCTTCAGAAGAAAAAGCAGGGGAAAAAAGACCGGCCGCAAAAGATCCTGAATCACCACCTCCTCCAACCCCTAAATATAGCCGAGGCGATGATGGAAACAATAATAAATAGAAATATTCGTCCAAATGATGTCAACTTGACAGGTTGTATTCATGATCTAAACTTTTATTCATGGTTTACATTTTTTACCCAGAAGCAACAGGACCAACATCATGAGCGATCCTAACTCACCACTACGAGGCCCTGATAATATCACTCCACTGGATCAGTGGAATGCCCACACTGTTCACCAGAAAATTCAAGAAGCGCTTGAAGATTACGAATACGGACGAATATCAGAAGAAGCATTAGCAGAATTTTTACTTGAGCTCAATAAAAGAGATGAAGATCATTTTATCGATAAAATTGATCGTTATAATGAGGAATTACGAGAAAGACTCCACAAAATCAATATTGCAAAACGAGCACTAGAAGCTTCAAGCATTGTCGCTGTAGTCACCACACAGTTGGATCAAATACCTGAATTAGAAAAAAACAAAAAATTAGCCTTAACTCAATCTTTGAACGAATCTATTACAAACATCAAAGACCCTTCTAACCCTGAACAAGTGCATACGGGAGTTGAAAAAATAATTAAACAGCTTGAGTCAAATCAAAAAAATCTAAAATCAGATGGCGGCAACAAAGTTCAAAATCAAATTAATGCATTAAAAGAAATTACGATGGGACTTAGAGTTGATTATCTTGGGTCAACTCGTACTTCATTAGGTACAGGTACAGTAATGCAAGGCCCCCTAGGTGAAATACTCGGGCTTGGCTTTGATAAATTACAAGTCGAAGCTGACAATGACGGCACAAAATATATTGCCGGATTTATAAGCACTGCCCGTCATGAATTAGCCGATAACCTCAAATCCACTGCCAACTACGCGATAAAAAGCCCCCACCCAAACCCAAGCGATTAATGGTTTTCAGTGACTCCTCAGGCCTATGTCCAACGGATTTCATTTGACCTGCTATAATTACAGTGTAAGTCAGTAAGAAGGAGTAATTAAATGCGTAAATCCAGAAAAAATGCAACGAATCTTTTAGTAATTAACCTGGAAAATGGCCCAATGACTTTAAGTGATAAATTTAGAAAAGACTGGAGATGGGCTAGTGGAAATTATCAGCAAAGCATAACAACAGAGAAAGGGGTGAGAATCATTGTCCAAGGAAAAATAGAAAATGACGGTTCAAATACGAATTTATATATCAAATTTGAAAAAGAGAATGGATTCACTAGATCAGACCTTGATGACGCCATAGCATTCATTAGCGGTACCGGCGCAAAAGCAAAAGAGGTAACATCCCCAAAAAGTGGTTTTATCCATGATCATTTAGATGACATTCTAATTAAAGGAAAAAAAATCGAGGCCTCTGACGATAGCACACCAGTAGAAAAGGCAAAGGAGACCACAAAGAAACGCAGTTTTCCTATTAGTTTAAAACGAACACCCAAAAAATCGAAACATGATGAGAACCTCAGCCAAGTATTAATCGAAAGAAAAGAAAAACGTCAACGCATTGACTTAATATCTGGCATTAACACTATGCTTGCCGAACTAGAAAAACTCAAAAATACAGCTAAAACTCAGCATCTAAATGTATTAGAAAGTAAGATCAGCCTAGGAAAAAAAATCATCCAAAATGAAAACAATATGAGCTTAGAGCAACTAGCTGTCGCAAACCGAATGTTTGCTGGTACGCTTGCCAAGGTAGCAATGCAAATAAACAGTCCGTCAGATCAACATGGACTAAGAAATGAGCGTGTGTCTAGCCAATCAAATGAAAGACGGGACTCAACCTATGCTCATGATTATACACTAAGCGACCATGATTCTGATTTATTTGCACAAGTCTTGCAGGAAGCAAATGAACCCCCAATGTTTAGAAGACACACTCTCGAAGTAAAAAAGGAAGAATTCCAAGAACGAATTGACAAAATGAAAGTAGCTGCAGAAGGGAATGAAAAGCTATTGGACAAGATTAATAAATACGAGCAATTCTTAGAAGAGAGCGGCATTTTAAACAAACCCGAATCTACGTCAGTTATCAGCGCAGAACTAACAAAATTAGAAAAACAATGCCAGCAAGCTTTAAGCATAAAAGGAAGACAAGCCCCTGAACCACCCGGAAAAAAATAACTTCGCCACACGAATTATTTATTAATCGGGCTTTCTATAGAGCTCAGGCAATATCCGCACCTGATCTATCATATTCGATTCGATTTTGATCACTTCAATGGGATAGCCTGCAATTCGCAAACACAAACAAGTTTCTGGAATAAATTCTAATTGCTCTACTATAAGTCCGCTGATTGTTTTAGGACCTTCAACAGGCAAGCTCCAACCAAAACTTCGATTTAATTCACGAATACTCGCACTACCATCAATAATGAAACTGCCATCTTTTTGTGGCCAAACGTCAGGAATCGTCTTAGCAAAATCCGTTGTAAATTCCCCAACAATTTCTTCTAAAATATCTTCAAGTGTTGCCAATCCTAAAATATCGCCGTATTCATCAACCACTAATCCAATGCGACATTTTTGCTTTCTAAAGCTCACTAATAAATTAATCAGTGGCGTTGCTTCTGGGATAAAATAAATTTCTTCTGCAACTTGCGTTAATGTTTCTACATTGATCGTTTCTTTTGCAAATAAATGAAGCGCTTTGCGCACGTGCAAAAGCCCTAATGAATTATCGATAGAGTCTTTATACAAAACCAATCGTGTATGCTCACTCGATTCTAATTGCTTGAGAATCACTTCCCACGGTTGTTCTAAGTCAATGCCTACAATTTCGCTACGAGGCACCATAATATCTTCAACGGTCACATCACCTAAATCCAGAATCCCCAACAGCATTCCTTGATAATCGTGCGCAGATTTTCCTATAGCTTCCCCAATTAATGTACGTAATTCTTCGTGCGTTAAATTTTCAATGGGTTTACCTTTGACTGTAATATTAAATAATCCTAAGGTCGCATTGGCAATTGTATTCGCTCCCCAAACAAAAGGATAAAGTGCTGTTAACAAGCATTTCAACAGTAATGAGAGTCGGTATGAAACAAATTCAGGACGAAGTGCCGCCAACGTTTTAGGCATAACTTCACCGTAAATCAAAATAATAAATGCAATGATCACGCCACCAACAGCAACGCCGATATCACCAAAATAACTCACGGCTATCACTGCAGCGATGGAAGAAATAAATACGTTCGTAAATGTAGCGCCTATCAGTATCACGCCCAATAAACGATCCGGCCTTTTTAACAAATTAAAAACGCGCTGGGCAACTATGTCTCCGGCAACAGCTCGGTGTCTTAATCGATAACGATTAATTGACATCATGCTGGTTTCTGCTGCTGAAAAAAATGCTGCTAATAGCAATAATATAACTAAGATAACGAAATACCAAAACATCAATGAGAATTTCCATATAAATTAAAAACTGAACCTCAGAATCGAGATAAATAAGCGCCGAAATATAACAATAAAACTAGCCCGATACCCATCGCGGTACAATATAGGGCTTTTCTTCCGCGCCACCCTAAAAGTTTTCGCCCTAAAATTAAAATGACAAAAATAATCCAGGATACGCAGGCTAAAATTGTCTTAGAAAAAAAATGGGACCAAACGGAATCATGATAATAATAAATACTACTGATCAGTAATGCTGTCAGCAGTAAAAATCCGCCCCAAATCATTTGAAATAATAATGCCTCCATTCTTTCTAAAGGAGGTAATTTATCAAGCCAATTGATCTGCATTTTTTGATGTAGTTGACGATCTTGCAGAGCAAGCAATAGCGCTTGTACTCCAGCAAAGGCAAAAACAGCTGTTGTCAGGACCGCTAAAAAAATATGCAAAAGCCCAGTAGGCATAGCCTCTCCACTCAGGATTGTCACCACTATTCGAATGATATAGTATAACTTGATTACTCGAGATACGGAACCCAATTTATGTTTGAAAGCTTATCCTCACGTTTGAATAAGACGATTAAAAACCTCACCGGCCGTGGCCGTCTGACTGAAGCCAATATCCAAGAGACCCTTGACGAGGTCCGTAAAGCGCTCATAGATGCCGACGTCGCTTTACCCGTTGTGACTCGTTTCATTGATGACGTTCGAGGTAAAGCTCTGGGTCAAGACGTACTCGAAAGCCTTAAGCCGGGTGATCTGCTGGTTAAAATTGTGTATGACGAGCTGGTCGATGTAATGGGCCAAATGAATGCGTCTCTGAACCTTGCAGCCACACCTCCTGCGGTCATACTGATGGCGGGACTACAAGGCTCTGGTAAAACCACAACGGCGGCAAAACTAGCCAAACTCCTCAAAGACCACCATCAAAAGAAAGTGCTGTTGACCAGTGCAGACATTTACAGACCTGCCGCTATCGAACAATTAAAAACACTGGCCGAAAGTATCGGCGCCCTCTACTTCCCTAGCTCCAGCGATCAAAACCCTGTCACAATCGCTCAAAATGCCATAGCCGAAGCCAAACGCAGTGCTGCCGATGTCGTTATCATCGATACCGCTGGTCGACTTCACATCGACGCTGAAATGATGGCCGAAATTAAGGCTATCCATGCAGCGGCTAAACCTGTTGAAACTTTATTTGTTGTTGACAGTATGACCGGGCAAGATGCGGCCAATACTGCCAAAGCCTTCAATGATGCCTTACCTCTAACCGGAATCATTCTAACCAAGACGGACGGTGACTCACGTGGCGGTGCTGCACTATCCGTACGTAGCATTACGGGCAAACCAATCAAATTCATTGGTATCGGTGAAAAAATAGATGCGCTTGAAGCCTTCCATCCCGATCGAATCGCCTCCCGTATCCTCGGTATGGGCGATATTCTCTCGCTCGTCGAAGAAGCTCATCGTAAAATTGATCAAAAAGAAGTGGAGAAAGTCGCCAAGAAAATTAAAAAAGGCCACGGCTTTGACCTTGAAGATTTCGCCAACCAGCTTCGAGAAATGCGAAAAATGGGCGGCATCACCTCACTCCTCGCTAAATTACCTGGCATGGCCAACGTGAATGCGGCCAAAAGTGCCATCGATGATAAAACCTTCATCAAAATGGAAGCCATAATTAACTCCATGACCAAGAAAGAGCGACGCTTCCCCGCTATCATCAAAGGTTCTCACAAACGCCGAATCGCCCAAGGCTCCGGCACCGAAGTTCCCGACATCAATCGCCTCCTCAAAAAGCACATGGAAATGCAAAGAATGATGAAAAAACTTAAAGGCGGTGGCATGTCTCAAATGATGCGACGCATGCAGGGCATGATGCCTCCTCGTTAACGACGGGTATGGGGTCAAGTCTTAGATTTACCCCCCCTCTCCTTCTCTAGCCTTAGATTGACTTTATTGAAGCAATATTGTTTGATACGTACTAGATACGACAATCAAGGAGAGGCTTATGAGATTGGAAGCAGAAACGATTCGTCAACTTATGGAAGAAAGTGATTTAATTGATCAGACTAATCCTGAACAATTACTTAATGCCGCCGTACAATTAATCTATCCCGTTTTTGAACAAGAAGCGCCTGCAACTCCTGTTTTAGGAAAGTTTGGTGACGACCCGATAGATGAAATTCAAGAACGTCAACAGCAATATCAACTTGATCTGCATGTTCTAGGGTTAATAAAAAAAACCTGGGATATGTTGTCATTAGCAATTCATTACACTGACAACCCAGAAATCAAAGCCGTTTGTCAACGTGAACAAGCATTATTGATCTATCGTTTACTCAATAACAAATCACCTTTATTTTCGATAACCGATAAAATGCATCAAGTAGTAAAAAAAATCATTGGGATAGAACGCTATACGAAAACGTATGCTGAACAATTATTAGCTTGCGCCGCTAATAGTGGTGATATGATTGCACAATTTTTTAGTATACGGCGCTTACTTCTTCTGGCCGAAAATACAAAACCCCTGCAGCCTGTCGCAGATTCCGATAAGGCTCAAAAAATACGTCAATGCTTTCACAGCTGGATTAATTCAAACCCTGAGGTTAAACAGCAACTGAGTCAATTTAGTTATAATCTCAGTACAGTAACGCGAGGCGTTAAACCTGAATATTTACGTGCTGTAAAATTATTAGTTAGAGAATATAGCAGTAGTGATCTCTTTACTTTATTGACCGCACCAGCGCAATTACCATTGTTGACGTTTTTAAAATCCAATATATCAACACTTTGTGAAATTGATCGTGCGTTCTCTGCTAATTGGAACGAAATTTCGTTAATTCCTGTTGCCACTAAAACAAAGTTGATGAGAAAGAAACTTTTTGGCGATGATTTTCCACTTGATCGTAGTCAAAGCACACCTCGGCCAGCAGCTGCGCCTCGATTCTTTTTAGCTAAAAAGCGCTCCGACCCCAAAGTGTGTTTAGTTGATCCAGAGACAAACAAACGAGCGAGAGATCCTCGCGATTGCATTCTTGAGACACCTAATATCAATGCAAGTGATGAAAATAAAGGCAAAGTGCGCCGAGTATCATTTAACTAAAGGGTCAAGTCTAAGATTGCTAGCTTCTTCTAATGATTTTTTTCACATACCTCTGTTTATCCTCATTATGCTTTTGGCGATCATTCTTCCTGGCATCGCTATAGCACTACTGGCAATGATGAAACATATTTCGCTGCTACTTCTATGCATTGTTTTTATATGGATAGCACCTTTTTATCTACTCGGCACAGCTATTTAGTATCGAGAAATATTTGGTCTTTCTACAAAATGAATGGCTTTGAGAAATTCGATATTCTGCTTCAAGATGCTAAGAATTTTTATGATATTAGGTAAAAGGTATCGAGCCCGCGATTGCTACTTTTTCTACCTTAAGCAGATACCAATCCTAGACCTAATCTCTTTTTCTTTTAGAGTGACATTTCAGTAAGAATAATTTATAATGTAAATTCGTACATTAGGGAGAGTGCAATGAAGAAATACATTATCGCTTATTTGGCTGGGGTTCGTAATAGATATATTCTTGCGTGGTTGCTTGGAGTTCCTGTAAGCATATTAATTGTGGTTTATTTTATTTCAAACTACCTACGGTAGAGTAATCATCAATTTAATATCAAATGCAACGATGTCGCGTCTTAAATCGTCAAAATGTGCTATAATTGCAATACGAGCTTATATTCTCCGACAATAGGAGGCACTAAATTATGCTAGGCTTGATATTGTGATTAAGAATTGGTACCTCAGTTATAGCAAAAATTATTTCCTTTATTTTCTTAGCACTACTGATAGTTTCTCTTATCGCTCTGTTTTTTAGTAAATTTTACACAAGGAGATTGAATATGTTTATCACACTCGGAATCATTGCAATTGTAGCAGGCGCTTTGATTATAGCTTACCACGGGTTTACCTATAAGAAAGATGAAAAAATTGCACAGGTAGGTGATCTGAAAGTAACAGCAAGTCTGAAAAAATCTGTTTATCTTTCACCCACCGCAGGTGGTGTGCTCATTGGCGTGGGGATTCTATTTATGATTATCGGAAGCCTTTAGCATCTTAGATGAGTATTGCATTGCGTGAAGTGATTAAAACCTGTGACTTCACGCCTAGGTTAGTGCTTGACCCTAAAATTTGAATCGCACTTATCGGACTTGGGATTTTATCTCTTTTGTCGCTGGCGTGTAAACTGTTACATCAGTGTCGTTAAAAGTAGATTCAGAATTCCCAAAGTCGCACCAGGTGTTGTAGACTCATACAAATTAATCACGAATTATTGTGAAATCCTCTAAAGTCTTCAGGACTCAAGACGCGAGCCGCTGTTAAGAAGTAAGTATTCCGATTCCGTCTCCAAATATTTTCTTCAGCAGCTCCATGCGCTCTCGTTGATGTTTATTTAATGCTGAAATAATCGGCGATAGATATGCATCTGATGAATCTAAAAGAGCGGGATCATATTCGAAATGAACACCAGTCAAAATTGCAGTCCCCGATCCTATTTTTATTTTAACAATAGCAGCAGGGTGCTGAGGTAAATCTTCGTAACGCGCAATAACGTCGAAATTTTTTTGATTTTGATCTGGAATAAATTCTCCACCTCCATTAAAAAAAACCGTTGCATGTTGCAGTTTATCATTTGAGATTTTAATTCGCGCCGCACGCGCACCTCGATTGCTGTGATAATAATATGGCGCTAATGCAGGACCTTTTGCAACACCGGGAAAAAATGCTAATTCACGCGGCCCAACAACTTCGAGTGGCGTCCCTACTGCAAATTGAACTTCACGACTAGCGTAATACCCACCCGCACAAATTCCTAAATATTTCCCACCTCGCTCAACATAATCTCTGATTTGTTGATTTCCTTTTCCATTAAGTGCTTTAACATACGGAAGATCTGCACCACCAGGCATAATAAATAGCGCTGCATTTTTGCGCCAATCACCGCGCATGACATCCTGCGCTTTAAGTTTTTTAATAGAATATTTCGAATCAAAAAGTCCGTGCAGCGTATGTAATGTATGAGTCAAGGATTCAGAACTAACGCCGTGGTCAGAATAAACATAGATAGTATTGTGAATGTTAGCAAACGTAGTGCAGCTGATTATACAAAAAACCATTGTTAAGAGAATTCTCATTAAGTACCCCTTCAAACCACATAAGCGTTCTATTCTACCCCTCTCGCCCGTATAATGCATGAATTTAGTTGGGCTTACCCCTTCACAAGGACCAAGAAACCCTATACAATCACGCGTTTGCTAGCATTATAAGAGGACAGCAATGGCAGTAGTAATACGATTAACTCGCGGCGGCGCGAAGAAGCGACCTTTCTATCACATCGTGGCGGCAGATAGCCGTAGAGCACGTGACGGACGCTATATTGAGCGTTTAGGGTACTATAACCCGATCGCTACCGGTAAAGAAATACCATTACTTCTTCAAGTAGACCGCATTGAGTATTGGACTCAAAAAGGCGCACAGCCATCCGATCGTGTAGCTCACCTTATAAAAGCGTTCACAAGCGGAAAAATCAAGTCTGTCGGCGCTGCTGAACAAGGCCTTGGCAAATCAAAGAAACCTGCAAAAGCTCCTGCTGCAGCTAAGAAAGCTCCAGAAGCGACACCTGCAAAATCTGAAAGCAAACCAGCTGAAACAGCCGCAGAAGCACCTAAAGCAGAAGAAATCAAAGCCGCTACTTCTGAGACCACATCATCAGACACCGAATCAGGCAAATAAGCCTCTTCGATGTCAAAACAAGTTGTAGTAGGCCGATTCGGCCGAGCACATGGGGTTCGAGGTGACATTTATGTCATCTCATTCACCGAACCTCCATCCAATATCCTCAATTATCAACCCTGGCTCACCTTGAAAAAAGGCTCATGGCAACCTTTAACGATCACATCGAACAAAGCCAATGATCATAGCATCATTGTTCATATCCAGGGCTGGGATGATCGTGATATCGCAAAACTTCACACAAATGAAGAAATCGCCGTTCCCATCGAAGCTCTCCCAAAATTAGAGTCCGAAGAATTTTATTGGTCTCAGCTTATAGGCTTAAATGTCGTTGACCAAAAAGGGGCATCACTCGGCGAGGTCATCGAAATCCTTGAAACAGGCGCCAATGACGTTTTGGTGGTTAAAGGTGCTACAGAACATTTAGTGCCTTATACAAAAGAGACCGTACTCAAAGTTGATTTAGAAGCCAATCAAATCACTGTTGATTGGGAACCGCTCGATTGATTCATATCAGTACCATCAGCGTTTTTCCGGATATGTTTGCAGCACTAACTTTTGGAATCCCACAACGCGCCGTAGACAAAAATCTCCTCACCCTCAAACATTGGCAATTACGCGAATTCACAACCGATAAACATCACACCGTAGATGACAGACCCTACGGAGGCGGTCCAGGCATGGTGATGAAGGTAGAGCCGCTAATCGCAGCAATTAGTCATGTCCGAAATTCTCATCATGGAAAATCTAAAGTAGTCTATTTAAGTCCTCAAGGCGAACCCTTTTCTTCAGATAAAGCAAAAGAAAGCGTCGATCTAGAGCATCTTATTTTAGTGGCAGGTCGCTATGAAGGAATTGACGAAAGAATTATTGAAACCGCGATTGATGAAGAGTGGTCGATCGGTGATTATGTCCTTTCTGGCGGTGAGATTCCTGCCATGGCTGTGATTGATTCCATTGCTCGATTAATCCCAGGCGTACTCGGACATGAGGACTCAGCCGCCGAAGACTCCTTTGCCGAAGGGCTTTTGGACTATCCCCATTACACTCGACCCGAAGAAATTGCTGGACTCCAAGTACCAGATATGTTATTGAAGGGGGATCATTTCGCTATACATCAATGGCGATTGAAACAATCCCTTGGCCGCACCTGGTTGCGCCGACCGGATTTACTGGCAAAACGCCAGCTTACGCCAGCCGAACAACAGTTATTGGCTGAATTTATTGAGGAAGTTGAGGCTAAAAGAGGTACTGACAATGAAGAAATTAATTCACGCAATTGAAGCTGAACAAATAGGCGATAAAAAGCATCCAGCATTCAAAACAGGCGATACTGTTATCGTTAACGTCTTCGTTAAAGAAGGTACTCGCACACGTGTACAGGCTTACGAAGGTGTAGTTATTGCTCGACGTAATCGTGGCATGAATTCCGCATTTACCGTTCGAAAAATTTCTCATGGTGAAGGTGTTGAACGAGCATTCCAACTCTACAGCCCACAAATTGAAAGTATCACTTTAGTTCGTCGCGGTGATGTACGTCGCGCGAAAATTTACTACCTACGTGATCTCTCTGGTAAGAAAGCAAGAATCAAAGAAAAACTTTCAGGCGTGAAGGCAGAACCTAAAGATAAATCGCCTAAAGAAGCCAAAGTTAAAGAAGCAAAAGAAACCGAATAAATATTTCATCGAATGCTTTACAGTAAAGAGTTTTTTGATCTTTCAGATTATGGCATCATCACTGTCACAGGTGATGAAGCAAAAAAGTTTCTGCAAGGTCAGCTCACCTGTAATCTCGACGAAATTACACCTACTCAATCTAGACTCGGCGCTTATTGCGATATCAAAGGCCGAGTCATTGCTGTATTTCGCATTATTCAAATCGACAATAAATACCATCTCATTCTCAATAAAAATTTAGTTGATAAAACCGCAAAAATTCTCGGTAAATACGCTGTTTTTTCTCGCGTGACGCTTGATAAAGCCAATCCATTTTCTGCTCATATTGGCGTAATGGAAAAGCAATCTGGGCATTTTCCTGAAAATATCGATGAAGTGATCACACAAAATGGGCAAACAATTATCAGAATTCCTGGCGCACAGCCGCGCTGGGAAATTTTAAAACACAATAGAGAATCACCTACCCCACCACACTCTGCAGAAAATTGGGAAGCTCACAATATTCTTGCAGGAATCCCTAATTTAACCGTAACCACGTCTGGGGAATTCACTGCACACAAATTAGGGTTAATTAGACTCAACGCTGTCAGCTTTACAAAGGGCTGTTATTTAGGTCAGGAAATCGTCGCACGCACACAATACCTTGGAAAACAAAAAGGTGGTTTATTTTGGGCATCAACGACAACAGCACAAAATTTTTCTCCCAACGCAGAAATCTTTGACAATCATCAACAATTGATTGGAAATATCGTCAACTCCATCACTCTACCTAATAACACAACGCTACTACTCGCAGTATTAAAACAAGACCCCTCAGATGAAAAAACGGTCACAATAGACGGCACAGCGGTACCTCTATCAACCAATTTTACCAATGAATTCGACCAGGATTCTGAGCTCTAAAAATAAATTCCTTCAATCTCAAATGAATATCACCGAGGCAGATTTGGCTACTTTACCCCCGATAACCAGCCAAATGTCAGTAAAAAATGCAGATTTGGCTACTTTATTGACCATAAATCGCCAAATTTGCATCTTTAAACCCGATTTGGCTACTTTAGCGAATTAGTCTTTCTGTGGAAATATACTACTGAGTCCACCTGTGACAGTTGATATTTCCCCCAGATGCGGTATATTAACCCGCTTTGGGCCGTTAGCTCAGCCGGTAGAGCAGAGGACTTTTAATCCTTTGGTCGTGCGTTCGATTCGCACACGGCCCACAAAATATCATCGTGATTTCAAGCCATCCACTTCATATTCTCACAACGTGAACTATAATGTTTCCCTACACTCCGAATACAATATTCAGAAAAAATATGTCAGTCTTCCTTATTCTTAAGCCTATCCTAGATATTGCATGTTTCTACATCTTAAGCTTTTTTTAAAGTTCTCCCTGAACTTAATTGTCTGTGTTCCAAGTTCCTTCTTGATCGTTCTAATTCCTTCACCAGTAAACTCTCATTTGGAAGAACTGTTTGGTATTCAGCTGCCAATACCTTATTAGGCAAATTATCTAATGCGTAATGTGCCTCTGCCTTTCCTTTGTTTGTGCAAAGAATCAGACCGACAGGAGGATTTTCACCAGGTTTTATCCAGTGCTCACGAGCATAGTTAAGGTAGAGATGCATCTGACCTGCATCTTCGTAGCTGAACTTACCGATTTTTAGATCGATGATCAGAAGGCATTTAAGTTGACGATGGAAAAACAATAAGTCAATACGAAACCATTTATCATCTAACCGTAAACGACGTTGACGGCCTACAAATGCAAAATCATCTCCTAACTCCAGTAAAAAATCTGCAAGATTTTCTATTAATGCTTCTTCTAAGTCAGATTCGGAATATTGGTCTTTCAGATTAAGAAACTCGAGGATAAAAGGATCTCTAATAACTTCCTCGAAGGTCATGGTGTCTTCTGAGTGCGCCTGTTCATTTTGAGACAACATAGAGACCTTGTTTTTTGAGAGCACTATTCATTCATAGAGCTGGCTATTTATTTGTCTATCTAGTTGACGGACAGACCACCCGCAATGTACGGCTTCAGTTTCATAAAAATTCCTGCCCGCAGAATTCTTTACAGAGAGAAGACGAACATAGGCTGACCAAGGCAGGGGAAAACGACTACCCAATGCCATGAGATCAGTTGTACCAGAAAAGCTTAGCGACTCACTGCCACTAGGATAGGCGGAAGATTCCGCAGACAATGTCTGCGGAAATGGCCAGCATTGATAAAAAAGCCTCATTTGCTCAAGGTTACGTTGAGAAAAACCTCGCCCGAAACGTGCTGTGAGATCAATTGAAAGACCCTTAATCAGTTCGGCCCCATAAAACGCGCGTTCTTCACCCTTTTGCTCAAACTCAACAATATATCGACCAATCTCCCAATAACTGGCAGTCATCAGTGCATTCACATTGCGTGCGGCTGTATAACGAGCCGCTTCAATAAGTTTAACAATGCTATTATGCACGTCAGCGTAGCTAGCAGGAATAGTCGTATTTTCTTCCATTACCCCTCCTGAAATCGTGGATATTGATATTGCGAATTTCGACTGCCAATTTAACACGATAATCAGAAGGTCTGGAATACTAGTAGCGATTCACTAAATTCAATATCATAACTTTGGTGCAGAATAATTCATCATGATGAGCTGTTGCAAAACACACTGTCAAGAAGCCAAAAGATAAAATCACCAATAGAGAGCTAGCCTATTTTTCTTAAAAAAATTCTATTTAAATTGAAAACTTTAGAATAAATTGCACTTCTTCACGTGGCGGATTTTTATTTATATACTTTAAAGCTTCATTAGTTGTACCATCAGAGATTCTCGCCTTACCAATGAATTTCCATTGATTTGTAGATATTTTTTCAAATATTGGTATTTTAATTTTACTTCTTAAAAGTGATACCGCTGATTTTCTCCTGAGAGGCCCAACTTCTATCCATGCCTCAGCGGGAAAATTCAGATTTATTTTAGGATCAAACTTACAATACTCAACTATTCCATTGACAAGCGGCATAGAGCATCTAAAGTTTCCGCCGTACATATCTTTAAGATATTGGCTAGTATATATTTTATTTTTTATCAGCTTCATAATCTCTGTCCATTAGAAATTTAGACTTAAACCAATCTACATCTTTATTATAAATGTGCACACTACCCATCACAATACTAATTGATCCAGGCTCAACTTGAATCTCATCAGAATGCAAATCCAAAATCATTTTCTTCATTAAATGACAATGCCAAAGGATATCATATGGTAATCCATAGAATAAATCTGAAGATCTCTGAAAAACAATAAAATGAATTTTACCATCTCGGATCAAAACCTGAACTGAGACTGTACATGGGATATCTTGAGTATCAGAGTCATAATTTTCAGGCAAGTTATAGTGAAGAATAGCTTGTCTTGAAAATTTGTCTGCTTTCAGCAATCTCAGCACATTATTGTATGACGTAATAAATGGATTTGAATATGGAAGTTTTTTCTTGAGAATTATATACCCATAATTTGATTGTATTACACCATCAAGATTAGCTATATTTTTCCACTTTTTAGACGGAGCATGTGATGCAACGAGACATCCAGATTCATACCATTCAATTTCATTTTTTGCATAATCATCATATTTCTTCTGCCTATCATATCCTTCAGTTCGAGTAAAATCTAATCGACACTTTTCGATGTTCGTTAGAACAATAGTGTAATTAACGAGCTCCAAAGTCGCAGCGCCTCTTGAAATTACAAAACTACCTTTATTAATTACCTCATTAACGAGCTTTTTATAACCGTCATTAAAATTATCTGTTTCAATAATCTTATGCATACCACACCCCCTATATCGTCAATACGGTTGTTTTTATTATAGCATAAACGAGTGATTATCAGTTTTCATCTAATCGAATTCCAACGTTCTTGACAACCTCAAAGATGTGCTATACTTGTCAGAGACAAAGTGTTAAATAAATCACGAAATTTCTACGCTAACGAACTAGATTCGAAGGTAGAGCTGCGTGGTGCAAAAGACTTACTAAAATATTTTTTAGCAAGGTTGGGTAACTTAAAATCAAGTTAAGGACTATGTTATGAATGTAAAACAAGCTAATTCACTAAATCTTTTCTTGATCTTTTTCGTTTCGATTATAATGGGTATTCTGAGCACAGCTCGCCCTGAAGGTGGGATACTTGAACTAACTAGAAATTTTAATACTTCAACTATATTTGTAATTCTCGGAGGAGCAATAGTTCCTTTCTTTGGCTCAATTATTTTGGCCGTTATTTATAATTTTATCTCCACCATAATTAGAAGAAAATTAGGTAAGGATAAACAAACTTTTTCATTTATTACAGTTTGGGTTTTCTTAAACTTATTTTTATTGATCACAATAGGTGGATACTATTCATAAGTTGGGAAAAAATAAAATATTTTCCCAATTAATAATTATCACCAAATTATTTCATTAAGGTGATAATTTTGGAATTGTTACATAGTTTAACGTTGGAGATATGGAGATTTGACAATGAAAAAAAGTGGAGCGGGCAAAAATCAAGGGTTGAGCGAAAACATTAACACCAATGAGGTAAAAACTGTAAAAAAAAGTAAAAACTGGAACCCATTCCAGAAGCTTGACGGAGAAAAAGAAGCTCTCGACGCAGCTAAATCTGGAGTTGTCGTAGGTATTTATATCACGTTAAGTTATGTTATCCAAGTCGCCTTTATCTACGGAACCGGCAAAGATACATTTGGCAATCCGGGGCCAACTACATTGCTAATTGCAGCTGTTATTACAATCATGTTTGCCGCGTTTCTTACATGGCGTATTTGGGTACGGCAACCATTATGGGCATCAATCATCGTCGCTATATGGTTTTCTCTAGAACTTGCTATTAAGGTAGGGGCAATTGTAAGTGGTGTACAAAACACAAACGTCGGATGGATACTCATGTTTCTTGCTCTATTGAGTGCTTCAGTTTTGTCGGTTCGAGGATGCTGGAAATTACGCACACTACGCCGCTCAAATATTTAACACAACGCATGATCCAAAACTAGAACTCGCAATTGAGAAGAAAAAACAATGATAGGGAATCAGCAGCATTGCCACCTCCTGCGTTTCGATTACCGCCTATAAATCCACATTGCACCCATGCTCCCATCTCATACCAAAAATACCGAACAAGCGATCAGCTAGCTTGTTGAAGCCTAGCCAGAATACTGCATAAAGAACCTACTACAGCGGACAAGAGCGCTTCTCACTACGATTATTCATACAATATCCAGGCTAAGACATTCTAGGATCATGATATCTAAAGCACGGAATGTCCGGATTATGTCCGGGTTGATTTAGAACTAAGAAACCACCTGAGGGGAATTTGGGGTCAAGCATGCATATCTGCATTCTACCCACTAGAATTTTCTATTCTTTAGTCAATCTAAATCAGCAATCTAACACTCAATGGTATAGCTACAAATCAGATTATTCTTTTTTTCATCTTTAAGAACAATATAAACAATTCCTCTTGCAGTATACACTGATAGTAATCAAAACATGCAAACTTGCATGCCTGACCCCATTAAAAAAACTAGTGAATTGCTGCATAAGATAATACCTTATCAATTTGAGGTGTAAGTTGTCTCAGCGTTTTATTTCGCAATGCCTTTAAAGTATGAATATCTTTTCTAGATAAACTATTTGCAAGAGTTTTTAAATACCGTATCGGCATCTTATCTGCACCATAATAACGTAATGCCTGGATTATTATACCGACAGAGGTATTTGCCCCAGCTAGTTTTTTAGGCGATGCGTGAATGAGTCTAATAGATACCCCACTAACCTGGATGACATGGGATTTTCCATCTGTAAGAAATACTATCTGAGCAGGAACTTGTGTTGTTAGGCCCAGAGCATTTGCAGCGCTATTTGGATCCAGAGTAATCGTTTGGCCAGTTCTTCTCGCATAGGCTTTTATAATATGTACAACATCGGGAGTTAAGTTTCCTAAGAGAGCGCTCTTCCGGGGCTTGTCATAAAGACCAACACCAAGCCTGCGAATAACCCCTGATTTAGCGAGGCGGTGTAATACCACATCAATGGTTCCTCTATTAGCTAAATCAAAAAAGTCGTTTGCGCAGAATACAGCGCCAACGCTCATTTGGGCAATTTTTTTCTTCAGTGCAATAGGAACAGACATAGGGTTCTCCTTGTAATAAAAAGTAGCACTATTTCTTACAAAAGTCAAGTCAAATCACTTTATAGCCTAATTCCAAGTTGCCAATAAAATAAGTACGCATAACGTTAAGGTGTATGATCTAACACGGGGAAAAAAGAAAATGGGAAGAAAGGGGGCACTGACTGCTCGCACTTTACCCCATATTATTTGACAATTAGCTGATTTGTACGTATTTTGAGCCTTTTAGACGGTTATAACGAGTACTGCAATGGAAGAAATCAACACCCTTAAACACACGATCTCCGAGCTTCGTGAACGCGTCGCTACGCTCCGGGGGTATCTTTGACCTTGAAAGTAAAGAAGAGCGCCTCAAAGAAGTCGTCATCACCCTAGAAGACCCCACAATTTGGTCTGATCAACAACGCGCTCAAGACCTAGGTCGAGAACGCACTAATCTCGAAAAACTCGTCAATCAATTTCATGAACTGACAACCGCACTTGCTGACTGCGAAGAGCTCGTTGAAATCGCCGTGAGCGAAAATGATACAGAAGCCCTAAATGATATTACCCAGGACGTGGAAAAATACAGCCATAGGGTTGATAGACTCGAATTTCAACGCATGTTCACCAACAAAATGGACCCTAACAATGCCTATGTGGACATCCAATCTGGCTCAGGCGGTACAGAAGCGCAAGACTGGGCAAACATGTTACTGCGGATGTATTTGCGTTGGGGCGACAAAAAAGGCTTTAAAACTGAGATCCTGAACGTTATGCCTGGTGAAGTGGCTGGTATCAAATCAGCCACTGTGCGTTATGAAGGTGAATATGCCTTCGGGTGGCTTCGAACTGAAATCGGCGTACATCGATTAGTGCGTAAATCACCCTTTGATTCAGGAAATCGTCGACATACCTCTTTTGCTTCGGTTTTCGTATCCCCGGAAATCGATGACAATATAGACATCGACATTAATCCGGCCGATATCCGAACGGACACTTATCGCTCGAGTGGCGCAGGCGGACAACACGTGAATACCACGGATTCGGCGATTCGAATCACTCACATTCCGACGGGAATCGTGGTACAGTGTCAAAATGACCGCTCACAGCACAAAAACCGTGCACAAGCGATGAAACAATTACGCGCAAAATTGTACGAATTTGAAATGCAAAAACAAACAGCCGACCAACAAAAAATGGAAGAAAACAAAGCCGACATTACATGGGGAAGTCAAATTAGATCGTATATTTTAGATGATTCGCGTGTGAAAGATTTACGCACTGGCGTAGAGACTCGAAACACGCAAGCCGTTTTAGATGGCGAATTGGATTTTTTTATTGAAGCAAGCCTTAAAGAGGGGGTGTAAAATGAGCGCTATTGAAATGACCGATGAACAAATCGAACCAATCGTTGATGAAAATGAATTAATTGCACAGCGCAAACAAAAATTAAAAGAATGGCGCCAACAAGGCCTCGCCTACCCCAATACTTTTAAACGAAAAGATTTAGCGAGTGATTTACACGCTCAATATGAAAAATTGGATCACGACGCTCTTGAAAGCCAAAATATACAGGCGACTATTGCTGGTAGAATGATGACTCGACGTCTTATGGGCAAAGCAAGCTTTATTACATTACAAGACATGAGTTCACGAATACAATTGTATTTACGCCGTGAAGATGTTTCTGAAGAAACTTACGATGCGTTCAAAAATTGGGACCTGGGTGATATTGTTGGCGCAGAAGGCACATTATTTAAAACCAAAACGAACGAGCTCACGCTTAAAGTGACTCACATTACATTATTGTCTAAAGCACTACGACCTCTTCCTGATAAATTTCACGGACTCACTGATCACGAAACACGTTACAGACAACGCTATTTAGATTTGATGGTGAATCTGCCCACTCGACGTGTTTTTGAAATTCGCTCACAAGTTGTGGCCGGTATACGTGAATTTCTAATGGCGCAAGGTTATATTGAAGTTGAGACACCTATGTTGCAAACTCAAGCAGGCGGCGCTGCAGCACGGCCTTTTTATACTCACCATAATTCATTAGACATGGATATGGTCTTACGTATTGCACCTGAATTATATTTAAAACGGCTTGTGGTCGGTGGATTTGAGAAAGTATTTGAATTAAATCGTAACTTTAGAAACGAAGGCTTATCAACTCGACACAATCCTGAATTCACGATGGTGGAATTTTATCAAGCCTACGCTGTCTATTCTGATTTAATGGACCTCACTGAAAATTTGATACGTACCCTCGCACAAAAAATATTATCTAAAACATCCTTGAGCTATCAAGGTCATGAATTTGATCTCAACAAACCGTTCGAACGTTTGACAATGCAAGATGCAATATTGCGTTATAATCCTGATATTTCTTTGGCTGAAATTACGGATTATGAATCAGCTAAAAAAATCGCTGCCCGTTTGGATATTTCTGTTCAAGAAAATCACGGCCTCGGTAAAATTCAATTGGAAATTTTTGACAAAACCGTCGAGAAAAAATTAATTCAACCCACATTTATTACAGAATACCCCACTGAAGTGTCACCGCTCGCACGAAAAAATGATACGAATCCTTTTATTACAGATCGGTTTGAATTTTACGTTGCAGGACAAGAAGTCGCTAATGGATTTTCAGAATTAAATGACCCCGAAGATCAAGCCGAACGTTTTGAACAACAAGTGCGCGAAATGCAAGCGGGCGATCTTGAAGCCATGCCTTACGATGCAGATTATATTCAAGCACTGGAGTATGGTTTACCGCCTACTGCAGGTGAAGGTATCGGTATTGATCGGTTGGTGATGCTCTTTACCGACTCACCCTCAATTCGAGATGTGATTTTGTTTCCGCATATGCGGCCACAAGATAATTCTTAATTCGAAATGATCTAATTGTTTTTAGGCCCACTTCGCTCTTCTGGGTGATCCACCTCATCATGATCACTTTCTTTTTGAGGCGCATGAGGCGTACTTTTTGTTGCTTCTGATGCGGGAGTAGACTGAACCTCTCCGGTACGGAGTTTTTCTTCAAAACGCGCCACCCTGCCCAGCAAAGAATCTACGCTAGCCGTTGCAATTCTCTCTGGAACATATCCCATCTCTCGATTCTTACTTGCAATTCTGAGAAAAGCATCGCGAACACTCAATTCTTGCCCATCACTCTCTGCTTTCATTTCCTGCACTTTCTTTTCTTCTAGATCGGAGGTCTCATGCAACTCTTCTATTCTTAAATCCATTGCACCTACAGCATCAATTACAGCGACATGATCGTGAACAAATCTTTCCTCTACTTGCCTGTCTTCCATTTGATGGCTTGAATGAGCTTCCATACCTAGAGTAATAGTATCTTTACGAACCCGTAATAATGCTTCGGATTTCTCTTTTAGGTCTAATTTCTGTGCCACTATCACATGTTGTAATGCTTCTTTTTCTGCAGATAGCTTTTCTTTTTCTTTCTCTAGCTTTTCCAGTCTAGAACGATCGCGGCTAATTTTACCTTTCAATCGATCATGCCTTTCAGATAAATCTTCACTTCTCCGACTTTCAGCGTCCAGTTCTGGATCAGGTGCGTCCATCTCTAGTGCTAACTTCTCTTTAGTTTTTACCCATTGCTTTTCCAGACGCACTTGATCTCGTTCCATGCGCATTCTATCCTGAACTACGGACGATCTGTAGGCTCTTTCTGATTCGCGATAGATTGCATGAAGTAAAGATTTTTCTTTATTAAAACCACGAGATGAAATATTTTGATCGCGAATATAATTTAATAGCTGACGATCAGCATCTTCTACTTCACCATTTACTAACTCTCGCACTTTTACTAATACGGCCTTAGCAGATTTGACTCTTCCAGGAGAATGCCCTGGGGAATTGATATAGTTATTCAGTAACCGCTCCATATTCGTGCAAACGTTTAGATGATCATGCCATTCAAATTCCTTCGGATCTCCAGCAGTCGACACTCTTCTGATGACTGCCACATGTTCAGGTTCTCGAATGACTGATTTAGTGCTGAGACTACTCCGATTAAGAGCTACAGTTCGAACTCCCTCATTTTTCTCACTCTTATTTTTTTGTAGTTCCTTAATAGAGCCTATTAGTCTTTGCATTTCAGTTGCGGTTTGTTGTAATTTTTTACTTCGTTTGTCTTCTTCAACGACCATCGGCCTTACTGTATTAGTATAATGACTCGACAGTGAAACAACCTGTTCATTTGTGCGGCTTAGGAGATCATCAAGCATTTTAGAAAACTTTTCGCGGAAAGAACGACTATGTTGCCTAAGCTGTTTTGTATCTGAAGAACCACTTAGACCTTTCATCTCTTGATATTGTTTATTACGCTTTTGCCCTGAAGCGATATTTTTTTCAACAACTTTTATGGCGCTGTCTAGCCTACCCATTTCACCATTCAACAATCTAATGTCTTTTTTTTCGGACAATATTTCTCTTTCCTTTTTTCTTATTTCTTTATTTAATTGAAGATCTTCATTTTTCAACTGTGTTAACTGACTTTCAGTCTCATCATTTGTCGTTCTTAGTGACAATATAGTCTCAGAAAACTCTTTTTTACGGACTTCGATTTTATCTTCTAATTCTTTTCTTTCTTTTTCTATTTTTTCCTGGGTTGAGCTATATGCTGAAGATGCTGAATTTTTTTTATTTTCTTCTTGTTCAGTATATTCTTGCTGGGCCCTCACTAATACGGCATATAAATATGAAGGAGAACCCTTATAATGACTCGGAAGATCATCTAAGAGTTTTTGCACCACACTGTCATCACCCGAGAGAGAATAAGTATTAAATCTTACCTCATCCTTCTGTTCGTTGAGTGCCTGTCTTAGTTGCATCAATCCTTCTACTGCAGATGAACGTGTTCCTTTTGAAAATCCTGCGGGTAATATCTCACCCTCTGAAATCAAATTAAGATTGTCCTCGATGTTCTCTCTTATCGATTTTTTTTTATCCCATATTACCTGCTTTGCACCTGAGGCATTCCGTACAATATCATCGTCAGCCATACTCCCTCCTTCTCATCTATTAGTCTTTTTAATTATAGCATATCTAGCCCAATATGGCCTGAAAGCCAATAAGGGAAAGGGTTACAGCCTATTCGAAAATTATAATGAGCTATAGAGTATTTGTGTAATTTGAGATTGTAAATCATGTGATTGCTTTGTATCACCGACGACATGATTTAGCAGAATAGAAAAAATCAAAGGTTTTCCACTTTTGGTTGTCATATAACCGGATAATGTTGATACACCTTGAAGTGTTCCTGTTTTGGCGTGAATATGATGAACAAGATCAGAAGATTGAAATCGATTTTTCAAGGTGCCATCGGTGCCCGACTCTGGCAGTGCGTTGATAAAAATATCAGATAAGACTTTATCATTTCTCATAACATACAGTAATCGTACGAATTGTCGGGGTGTAATTAAATCATAACGTGATTGCCCTGAACCATCCACCAACACAGCTTGATCAAAATTAATATCGGCTTGTTTTTTCAGAATAGTCTTGATGGCTCGACTGCCCGCTAAAAATGTTCCTTGATGATAAAGCTGACGACCGAGTGCTTTAGTAATACATTCAGCATAAACATTATTAGAATCTTTCAATACGACAGTAATTAATGATTTAAGCGGAGAAGATTCTATAGATGTTAACGCAGAAAGTTTTTCGGGAGCTTTCCCTATCACAATATTTCCGTCTAACTGTATATTTTGTTCTATTAAATACTGCGCTAACACAGTTTTGGCAAGTAATTCGGGATTTTTAATCGCTACATTGAGCCGCTCAGAATTAGACGAAAAAGGCCAACAACCCTTAAAAGAAATATGATTATCTGAGTCCACATCCAAAACTATTTCACAGGCTTTCATTGACTCTTCGTAGGTAACTGTATTCACCTGATGATTTAGCTGAAAATAAGGTTTTAACGGCCCTTCTTCCAGGCTTAATGAAGCAGGTTTATTTAAAGAAGTATTAGATATGATATTCACACCAACCGCATTATCATGCAAAACAATACTGGTAATGGGCGCAGCAAAATACCAATTTAAATCATCTTGCCCCCAACCGGGACCATACCAGGGTGATTCAAATGCCGTATTATCGAGCACTAAATTACCTGAAATGTGATTTACACCCGCAGCCCGAATTCCACTCACTAACTTTTTCAGTTTATCCAGACTGAGCGAAGGATCACCTGAAAAATGCAACCATAAATTTCCTTTCAATGTGCCATTTTCTAATTGAAATTTGTCGTACAAAGTTTGGGTCTTAAATCGAAAATCCGGCCCTAAACCATATAATGCAGCCGATGTCGAAAATAATTTCGCACAACTGGCGGGATTAAAAGCTTGAAAACCATTATATTCATAGAGGATGTGGCCTGTGGTGGCATCAGCCACAGTAATACCTATCGCTGCTCTAGGCATCACATGTTCTATTACGGGTAAAAGTTGTCTATGAAGCGATTCTTGAGAACTTGCGTAAATAGATGAATTCAGCAAACAAAAAATCAATACACCGAGAAGTGCCACATGATTTTTTATTGTCCAATTTGATTTCATTGCTCCCTCATCTACTTCCCAGGCACATCGCCCCACAATGTTTTATGCAACTGAATTTGAAATCGCACCGGCAATCGATCTTCTAAAATCCAATTAGCGAGCACTTGCTGATCTTGCTGACCATAACTAGGCGAAAATAAAACTTCGCAGGTGTCGTTTAATTGATGCTGTGACAAAATCTGTTTTGCCCACTCATAATCTTCACGATGACAAATCACAAATTTAATTTGATCGTGTGATTGCAAATAATTTAAATTCATCCAATGATTTCTATCACACTCATTTGATCCAGGCGTTTTGATATCCATCACTTTGACAACACGATGGTCCACACCATCTAAAGGTATATGACCACTGGTTTCCAAAGACACTTCATAACCTTCATTACATAATGCCGTCAGTAGGTCATGACACTCTTTTTGTGCCAGCGGTTCGCCGCCAGTTACTGTGACATATTGAGCTTGATACTGAGCAACTTGATCCAAAATTTCAGGCACAGTGAAATAAGTTCCGCCGGTAAATGCATACGCTGAATCACAATATTGGCAACGTAAAGGACAACCTGTTAAACGCACAAAAACCGTTGGCAACCCAACGGTTTTTGTTTCACCTTGTAAGGAATAAAATATTTCTGTAATTCGTAACCGAGGCATAATTATCAATGATCTAATGTGTAGAGAGACGCAACTCCTGAGCACGAATCATTGCTAAACGAGCCGCTGTAGTGCCAGGGTATTGTTTTTGAATTTGAGCTAACATTTCTTCTGCTTGCGATTTATGCCCTGTATCCGTTGCAATAACTGCTAATTTCAACATCGCATCAGGAATTTTTTTATCTTTGGGATAATTTTTCACCACTGTTTCAAAAGATTTTTTTGCTGCAGAATGCTTACCTTGCAAATAACTAATTTCACCCATCCAGAAATGCGCATTAACTGCGTAATTTCCTTTAGGATATTTAGTCACATACTCTTTAAATTGTGTTAATGCACGATCGTATTGTTTGCTTTTCAACAAACCAAACGCTTGCTGATAAAGCCCTTGCTCTCCTGTGACAGGAGTATCACTCGCTTTGGAAATAGTAGCCGACGCTTTTGCAACAGGAACATCTGTTATAGAAGACTTTGCAACAGAAGGTCGATCACTGGCATCAGCCACTTCAGGATTTGCTGAAGAAGTCGTTTTAACATTTCCTAAAGAGCTGGCTTTTATACGTGCAGATATTGAAGTATTTTCAATAGCCGGTTTTGCTGGTGGCACATCTGCTGCAACAGGCGCAGCAGCATCCGCTGTTGAGGCAGAAGCTGCTGGTGCTGTAGAAGATTGTCCAAGACGACTATTGATATCTTGATAGAATGATTTCTGATTGGTCGTTAATTGCTCCAATTCATGTGATTGCTTTTCCAACTGCCCGCGAAGCTCTGCAATTGTTTGTTGCAATTCTTCAATGCGCGCAGTGAGATTGGCTTGAGATAAATTATCCACCTTCGATTCTAAAACTCGCAATCGATCCGGCAAAGATCTAGAAGCGCTCACAGATGAGGGTCTTGAAAAAGAAATGCCCTCTTCTTGTGTATCAGTCGCGGATTCACTGTAATCTTCGACCTGCGCAACAGCTAATGATACCAATGGATTCAATACTAAAGCCAATCCAACAGAAATCAAACATTTTTTCATCATCTCATCCTACTTTAAAAATACGATATCAACACGTCGGTTGCATCGATATGATGATTCTTCATCACCCTTAGTCATTGGTTTTTCAGCGCCATAACTTAACGCTTCAATTTGACGAGCAGGTACACCATCTTCTTTTAATATAGCGACAACCGTATTGGCACGACGCATACCTAGAGCCACATTATATTCTCGGCTTCCGCGATCATCGGCATTACCTTCGACCCGTACTTTTGTACCAGCATGCGAGAGTAAATATTGTGACTGAGCATGAATGCCTTCCAGCGATTCATCGGGCACATCACTTTTATCGAATTCAAAGAAGATATGTTGCTGAACACCACCGACTGCGGCAATCATTTCGCACTTATTTCTTTCAGCCTGTTTGCGTAATTTCAGCCATTCAGGACTGCCAATTTCGATGCTGGTATCACCTGCCATACGACCTGTACGCCCTTCTTCTTGACTAAACACTTGATCGTCTACACCAGGGCCCTTTTTCTTAGTGGTTGAACAGGCACTTAACACCAATGCACCTGCCACCATCCCAATAACTAGCCAATGACCTTTTCTCATAACGTTCTCCTTAAATTAAATTAACATTGCCCAACGTTTCCCCGTCTATAGGGTTGACCACGCTGGCTCTCGCACATCACCTTCTTGTGCTGGTAAGCGTAATTGTATTCTACCATCAATAGAAACCATTCCCAAGACCTGCCGTCCATTATGTCGAGTTGCGTAAAGCAACATATCACCGTTGGGCGCAACACTAGGTGATTGATCTCGCGTCGTATCCGTCAGCCTTTCAAAATGATTATTCGCTAAATCAATTCGTCCAATTGAGAACACGCCATCTTCTTGATGCAATAAGACAATGGATTTTCCATCCGGTGTAAAATTACCGCTCGCATTGTAGTTTCCATTAAATGTTAAACGCTTAATGGCACCGCCCAATGCGCTCACTTGATAAATTTGAGGTCCGCTACCACTACGATTAGAGGTAAAAATGAGTGATTTTCCATCAGGTGACCACCGTGGCTCTGTATCAATCGAAAATCCATCAGTCACTTGAGTCAGCTGATTAGTCGCTAAATTCATCACATAAATTTTAGGGACTCCGCTTTTTGAAAGAACCATCGCTAATTTTGAATTATCCGGAGACCAAGCAGGTGCACCATTAATCCCAGGAAATGCTGCAACAATATGACGCGCACCTGTAGTCACATTTTGAACATAAATTGAGGCTTTTTGTCCTTCAAATGAAACATACGCAATTTGTTTGCCATCCGAAGACCATCGAGGCGACATGATAGGTTCTTTCGAAACTAAAAGTTTTTGAGGATTATATCCATCAGCATCCGCTACAACGAGATTATAACGTTTGAGTGAGCCTCCGTCGTCTTGAATTAGGACGTACGCGATGTGTGTAGAGAAAACTCCTTTTTTTCCAATTAATTGTTCGTAGATTTGATCACTAATATGATGTGCTAGCGAACGTTGATTTTTTTCTTCCGCAGCAAAAGTGCGATCAAGCAACACACCTTCTTTACCATAGATATCGATCAGTTGATAAACCACATGAATTTTATTTCCATTTCGTTCGACTTTACCAACAACAATATTATCCATTCCTAATTGCTGCCATGACGATTTATTCACTGACTCAACTGCATGAGGTAATTGTGTCATTTTATCTTTTTGCATGACTCTAAAACGACCACAATACGACAAATCAGAAATAATCACATTAGATAGGGCATTTTCATCATTGGAATCACCCGCAAAAGGAACGATAGCAATCGGAATGGCGCCATCGAAGCCTTGAGTCAATTCTAAATCTAGGGCTCCAAACGATGAAAGCGTTGCAAATATCGTCGTCGCAACACTAGCAATCATAATCAATTTTTTCATTGGCTTTTCCTCTCTTGTTGCAGGGGGCATGGGATAAAGGCCCTACCTTACTGTGACTTGCTCGGGTCTTACTGTCAATCGCAATTCCCGGAAATGATTAAATTTTGTTGGCTCACTAGGAACCGGCAAAGGAGAAGCTTTCATAACAGCTGTTTGCGCTGAATGATCTAACGCTTCATCGCCACTGGATTTTACTGTGGTCACATCTAAAACTACGCCACCCGGCGCCAAATGAATGAGCAACTGACAAGACGCTTCTTTATTGCTACCGGGTGGCACAAGCCAATGATGACCAATTGAACTTAGAATCGCAGCTTTATATTTATCTAATTCGCCCTGCATCGCGCGCGTGTTTTCATCATTAGCCAATTGCTGTTGCTCGTCTTGTAATTGATCATTTAATGCTTTTGCCATCGCTAGCTGTTTCTCTTTGGCCAATTTCGCTAAAGCTCGTTTTTTCTCCAACGCTTTTTTGTCTTGCGATTGTGCCTGAAGCTGTTGCTGTTCTTTTTTGAGTTGTTCATCTAAAGCTTTAGCCATTTCAGTTTCACGTTGCTTGGCTAATTTAGCGAGTTCTTTTTTCTTTTTTGCTTCTGCCATTTTTAATTGCTTTGCCTGTTGCTTTTCTTCTTCAACACGAAGCTCTTCTTGGTGTTTTTTTTCAGTTTCAGCAAGTGCTTTTTCAAGCTGTTGTTTTTCAGCTATTGCTTTTAAATCTTCTTCATGTTTCTTTTCTGCATCAGCTAATAATTTTTCCTGATGAAGCTTTTCTGCTTCCTGCTGTTTTTTTTCTACTCTTTCCTTGTCTGCTTCAGCACGAATTTTCTCCAACTCTTTTTGCTGCTCTTTTACTTTCTGTTCTTTAATTCTATCTTTTTCGATATTTTCTTGCACAGGGACAGGCGCAGGTTCAACTTGATTAACAGCGACTTCTTCAGTCGGCTTAGTCTGTACAGGCTCGGTTTCAGCGCCAGGAGACTCAGGAATCTGATTAATTTGCGTAGGAAGCGTTCTTTCATCTATTGCAACAGCTTGAACTATTTTGACTGAAGACTGGGCCAACTGAACCTGCGAGCTAGGCAAAGTAACAATTAACCCCAAAAACAACAAGATGTGCAGCGCCAAAGACGTTAGTAGATAACGCCAAGGTAATGTCGATTGTTGATTTGAATCCGCCATATGCAATATCCAGGTTAATCCAAACTAGGCTGAGTCAACAACCCAACCCGAGGTGCACCCGCTTTTTGTAGAATGACCATCGCATGCACCACACTGCCATAATTAACATGATGATCACCTTTCACAAACACTTGTTGTTCTCGATTTTCTTGCTTTGCCTTAGCTAATTCTGCAGCCACATCTCGCATCAAATCATCTTCAGTAATAGGTGAACTGGGGGCGCTTGAAATATTTAAAAAATATTGACCTTGTGAATTCACACTCACGATTAAGGGTTCTTTTTCAGCTGACGTTAAAGGTTGCGATGCAGCCTTGGGTAATTCAACTTGCACCCCTTGATTCAACAGTGGCGCGGTTATCATAAAAATAACGAGCAACACTAACATAACGTCAATGTACGGAACTACATTAATTTCTGCCATTCGGCCACGACGTTTACGCATTTTCCATCCTCACAAAATAAATTCGAAATACCGGTTAATGAGAAATTTGTCGACTCAGCAATGCAATAAATTCTTCCTGAAAAGTATTATAAGTATTACTGATCCGCTCAAAATCACTGTTGAATCGATTATACGCAATTACTGCAGGAATAGCTGCAAATAAGCCCATTGCCGTAGCAATCAAGGCTTCTGAAATTCCTGGAGCGACCATTGCAATAGTGGCTTGCTGAGATTGTCCAGCCAATGCTTGGAATGAAGTCATAATTCCCCAGACAGTCCCAAATAATCCCACATAAGGACTTGTAGATCCTACTGTCGCTAAAAAAGGTAAATGTTTCTCTAATTTATCTTGCTCACGCGCATCTGCAATTCGCATGGCACGTTGCACGCCCTCCATAATTGCCTGAGGAGAAACATTAGTTTTTTGTCGGATACGTAAAAATGCTTCAAAACCGGCAAAAAACAATCCTTGTAATCCTGATAATTCTTGTGGATGTCGTTTTAGTTTTTCAAATAACTCATTTAAATCACCACCCGACCAAAACTGATCTTCAAAATGTTGTGACTGTCGACGCGTGTCTCTGAAAAAAAACGCACGCTGAATGATAAATGCCCATGAGACTATCGATGCCAAAATTAATATCATCATCACAAATTTTACTAATGGACCTGCGTCAAAAATAAATGTTAATAAACTCGCATTTTCACTCATAAAAAAACTCCTAGTCGATAAAATTACAAAATATCTTCTGTTTGAAGATAAGTCATTCCAAAATGTTCATAAGCAAAACGGGTTGCCACACGCCCACGTGATGTTCGATGTAAAAAACCCTGCTGTATTAAATAGGGCTCTAAAATATCTTCAATTGTGCCTCGTTCTTCTCCAATTGCTGCAGCCAAACTATCTAATCCAACAGGACCTCCTTGAAATTTCTCTATCACAGCTAACAATAATTTTCTATCCATCATATCAAAACCACGATCATCGACTTCCAGTAAATTTAATGCTTTATGCGCAATGTCCTCACTGATTTCACCATTACCTTTTATTTGAGCAAAATCACGTGCTCTACGAAGTAATCGATTCACAATTCGAGGCGTTCCTCGTGCTCGGCGTGCAATTTCGACTGCACCTGCAGGATCTATTGCTACACGTAGTAATCGTGCAGAACGTGTCACAATTTTCGTCAAATCATCAACGTTGTAAAATTCTAACCGTTGCACAATCCCAAAACGATCTCTCAAAGGTGAAGTAAGAAGACCAGCGCGCGTTGTTGCCCCCAATAAAGTAAAGGGAGGCAGGTCCACTTTGATGGATCGCGCAGAAGGCCCCTCACCAATCATGATATCCAGCTGATAATCTTCCATTGCTGGATACAATACTTCCTCAATAGCGGGACTTAAACGATGTATTTCATCAATAAAAAGAACGTCATGAGGCTCTAAATTCGTTAATAATGCGGCCAAATCACCAGCCTTATCAATAACAGGACCTGATGTTTGACGTAAATTCACGCCCATTTCTGTCGCAATAATATTCGCTAATGTTGTTTTACCTAAACCTGGAGGCCCGAATAATAAAACATGATCCAGGGCTTCGTTTCGTGCACGTGCTGCACTAATAAAGATTTCCATTTGCTCACGCACAGCAGGCTGACCAATATAATCCGTTAATGTTTTAGGCCGAATGGCTCTGTCAAAGGATTCATCATCACCTTTGGTTGTGGGGTCTATTATCCTATCTTCTGTTATCATCGTTATTCCCAAGTGAATATTAGGCCATCGCTTTCAAGGCATATCTTATAATTGCTTCGCTCGATACACAACCAGCGGGTGCATTAGTTACTGCCCGCCTGGCTTGCTCAGGCTTGTATCCCAAAGAGACTAAAGCGCTGATAGCGTCTGCGATTTCGCTACCCGCAGGCTCTCCATTGTTAAGTAAAATTCCAGTCGATAAGTTTATTTCTCCAAAAGCGGCTAATTTATCACGCATTTCGATGACCAATCGTTCGGCCGTCTTTTTGCCTACTCCCGGTATTCGTGTCAAACTTCCCGTATCATTATCTAATATAGATCGCATGAAACTATCTGAATCCATGCCGGATAAAATAGCTAATGCCACTTTAGGACCGATTCCACTCACTTTAATTAAATGACGAAATAAAACTCGATCTCGTTCTTGATAAAAACCAAATAATAAATGAGCATCTTCACGAACTACTAAATGAGTATAAAGAAAAATTTCTTTTTCATCAGCGGGCAAATGATAAAATGTTGACATTGGCGTTTCTATTTCATAACCGATGCCATTAACTTCAACTAAAATTTGAGGTGGATTTTTTTTTAGAATTTTTCCTCGCAAACTACCAATCATTTTCAGACTCCAACAGTTTTAACCGTGAAATACTACCACGAGAATTTGCATGACATAATGCAATTCCCAGAGCATCAGCCGCATCAGTTTGAGGTGCTTTATCTAAATTCAGTAACACTTTGATCATATGCTGTACTTGCCTTTTTTCTGCCCCACCATAACCAACAATGGCCTGTTTAATGTGTCGCGCTGAATATTCAGCGACCGAAATTCCAAAGCTCGCCAAAGCAACCAAAGCCGCACCTCGTGCTTGACCTAATTTCAAAGCAGAACTTACATTTTTTTTCATAAATACTTGCTCAATACTTGCTTCATCGGGTTGATAGGTCTTAATGATCTCACAAAGACCCTGATAAATTTGATGTAATCGTACAGCCATATCATCACCCGTCGTTTTAATAATTCCGCACGTTAAGTAGGTATGACGACTACCTGTTGTTGTAATCACACCATATCCTGTCGTTCGACTACCGGGATCGATTCCTAAAATAATTGTTTTTTTCATGTCGCTATGACAAAGAATTTAAAAATTCATCTGAAAATTCTGCATTGGAATGAACGTTTTGTACATCATCAAGATCTTCCAGCATATCTATCAGCTTCATCATTTTCTCTGCTTCTTCTCCTTCAACTTTTACTGAATTAGCTGCAATCATTGTTACTTCGGCACTGCTAGGTTGTAAATTTGCTTTTTCCATAGCATCTTTAATCTGCTGGAAATTTTCAGGGGACGAATACACTTCGATTGAAGAATCATCACAGGTAATAATGTCCTCGGCACCCGATTCCATTGCGATTTCTAAAATTTTATTTTCATCTAAGCCAGAAGGAAATAGTATCAACCCTTGTTCTTTGAACAAGTAACCTACTGAACCACTTGTCCCTAAATTACCACCCGTTTTGGTAAACGCATGTCTCACTTCAGCCACCGTTCGATTTCGATTGTCTGTCAAACATTTCACCATCACTGCAACACCGTTCGGACCATAGCCTTCGTAGACAATTTCATCGAGTTGTTCTGTATCCCCACCACCAGCACCACGCGCAATCGCCCGTTTGATCGTGTCATTGGGCATATCATCCCCGCGCGCCTTTTCAACTGCCAATCTCAATCGAGGGTTAGCAGCAACGTCCCCTCCACCCATTTTTGCGGCTGTCGTAATCTCGCGGATATGCTTAGTAAAATGCTTCGCTTTCGCTGCGTCCTGTTTGGATTTGCGATGTTTAATGTTGGCCCATTTACTATGACCTGCCATGTTCTATCCCCCTAACGTCTAACAATCTCTAAAACCCCACTTAATTTGGTCTGTATAATACACTAGGTATGGGAGACTGTCAGCCAGGAGAGAGGGGGACTAAAACCCCTCATCGCGAAAGGAAGCTCTTCATTTTAAATCTGGATTATCTTCAACAGAAATCATGCGACGAATTTCATCTGTCTTGAACCCAATTGCCATAGGCAATATATGGTTTTCTAGTACCACGACATCGTAGAGTTCTTCAACTACACCTTCCATGCGCAAATAGTGAACGATATCACCTGTTCGCAAATCAATAATATGTAACCCTGATCGCGCTTCGACTTTTTTCTCATCTAATGATTTATCAAGTTCGAGTCCGGAAAAAGTGCCATTTTGTCGACATTTTGACGTGCCCACGACAGCAAAATCATTAACAAAACTTAATCCGCGAGTATATCCAGGAATAAATGTCACTCGCTCAAATTTTCCTTTTTTCAAATCGACATACCCTAAATAGCCAGTACCTGATTCTAATAACCATAATTTTCCTTGATACAATCTTGGCGAATGCGGCATCGATAACCCAGCGCACACAATTTCATTTGTCTTCACATCGATTACGGAACCACCATCAGTGCGATGTTCACGCCATCCTTCATGTACATCAGCCTGAGCTACGCAAGTAACATAACGAGGCTCACCTTTTTCCATGGCCAATCCGTTTAAATGACAGCGATCTTCTGCTGCAAGTTTACTAATAAATGGAGGCTTCCAAAAAGGTTTAAAACTATGCGTAGAACTTACTTTGGATAAACAACTAAATAATGTATTAACAAATATGACTTCACCCTTTTTATTTACAGCTACATCATGCACATCCAAATCGCCAGTGACATAACACATTTTTGGAACATAAACCGCATCATAATTTTGATAGGCTTGATTATCTAATAAAGCATCTTCAAATCGCCAGATTTGGTAAAGCGAACTCATGTACAAACTTTTTCCGTCAACACACAATCCCATACAACGTGGAAATGTACGCTCATAAACAGATAATTTTTTATCTTTTTGAACACCAATTAAAAATAATTTACCCGCTTGATACGTTGTAAATAATAAACTACATTTTTGCTCAACCAACCAATCTGGAAGTTGACGTGAAACTTCCATTTCAAATTTTGGTTGCTCTTCCTTGGTTGGTGTTTCCACTGGATTTTGCATGCTAACTTCTCCCTAATAATACTAAGATAGAAGGATCCTAGATTCCTTTCACTTCCGTAACTATCAGTATAGTCAACAAATGAATTATCGCCCAGTTAAGCCTAGATTAACCACGCCATAAACAAGCGGAAATAAAGCAACACAACACAGAAGAACAAAAACTTACCATGATTTGCTATTTATTAGCAATAAATCTGTGCGATATACATTATTCATTGATTACGGTTTTTGCTTCACGAAGATGCCTCAACTTTTCAGCGATTTTAATTTCAAGACCTCGATCAACAGGTTGATAATAGATCTTTTTAGGCATACCTTCTGGAAAATAATTTTCTCCCGTTGCAAAAGCATTCGCCTCATCGTGAGCATAACGATAATTTTTTCCGTAGCCTAATTCTTTCATCAATCGCGTTGGAGCATTACGTAAATGAAGAGGCACATCTAAACTACCATAAGACGTTGCATCATCCCAAGCAGCGTTAAATGCAGTATAAATCGCATTGCTTTTTGCGCAGCAAGCCATATAGACAATAGCTTGTGCAAATGCGATTTCTCCTTCTGGACTTCCCACTCGTTCATAAACTTGCCACGCATTTAATGCTAACTCTAACGCACGCGGGTCAGCATTACCAATATCTTCACTCGCCATACGCACTATTCGACGCGCAATATAATGTGGATCGCAGCCACCAATTAACATCCTCGACAACCAATACAATGATGCATCGGGATCTGAACCTCGAACCGATTTATGCAAAGCAGAAATTTGATCGTAAAAGGCTTCACCATGATTATCAAATCGTTGCGGTCTACCCTGTAAAAGCGATGTTAAAATATCATGGGTAATTTCGAAATGACCTTCTTTTTCTTGAGCAAAATCTGAGGCAATTTCTAAATAAGTGAGAGCTTGACGCGCATCTCCATCTGAATATTCTGCTATTTGATTTAAAATATCGGCAGAAACGTGTAAATTAAATTTACCTAATCCTCTTTCACGGTCACTCAACGCATGCGTTAAAATTTCAATTATTTCTTTTGTTTGTAACGGTTTTAGTACATACACTCGACAACGAGACAACAAAGCATTATTGAGAGCAAATGAGGGATTTTCAGTCGTAGCTCCAATTAATGTTATAGTTCCATCTTCTACAAAAGGCAGAAATGCATCTTGTTGAGCTTTATTAAACCGATGAACTTCGTCAACAAAAAGTACCGTTCGTTGAGTATGAAGAGCCGCTTTAGCAACGACTTCTCGTATTTCTTTAACACCAGCCAAAACTGCAGATAATTGTTCGACAAGAGCATCTGCATTGATCGCTAATAATCGAGCTAAAGTTGTTTTTCCGCTTCCTGGAGGCCCCCAAAAAATCATAGAGTGAATGGCTTTTTTATCTACAACCTGCCGCAAGGGCTTACCAGATCCCAAAAGATGAGATTGCCCCACGTACTCCGCGATGTTTTCAGGTCGAAGTCTTGCCGCCAATGGCTGATTAATGTTTGTTTTAGAAATCGTAGAAATATTAGTCATTACTCACCCCACTCTCACATATCATATACTTTTTAAACATATACTCTTTTTTCCATTCAGTTTCAATAATAAAGAAGGAATTAGTGCTTAAGCGAAAGCTGCTGAAGATTAGGGGTGAAAAATTCCTCAAGATCTGTTATAATGAGACATCTTTCGAATGTATAAGGACTATAGGATATGGCTGATATGGAACCCACATTAAATATACTTCTTGTTGAAGATGAACCCATTAATCAAAAAGTGGTTCAATTTATGTTGGACAACCTTGGATGTCGATATGATTCTGCTAATACCGGCGCCTCAGCTTTAGAACTTGCACAAAAAAACACTTATGATCTTATTTTTATGGATATTCAACTTCCAGATCTCAATGGCATAGAAGTGACACAAAAACTTCGCGAGGCAGGAATATATACGCCGATTATCGCTACCACAGCCTATTCTTTTGAAGATGAATTACATAGTTTTATTACTGCTGGAATGAACGATGTTTTACTCAAACCTTTTCGACAAGAACAAATTAGTCACATGATTCGTAAATGGGGAAAGTTACCCGTTTAACTCGAGAAAAACAATTTTGCGCCATCCAAAAACATTTGCACTGAAATAGTCGTTAGTATCATACCCATAAGTCTTTCAATCGCTATCACACCACGAGGCCCAAACAAACCAATCAAAAAGCGTGCACATAATAATATTATCAAGCACACAAAAGACGCTACAAATACTGCTAACAACCATGTAGGCATCATTTCGGGCTTAGCTGTTGAAAACAAAATAACCGTGGCTAATGCAGAAGGCCCTGCGATTAAGGGGATCGCCAAAGGAACAACAAAGGGCTCACCTTCTATATCATCAACAGCACGAGAATCTTTTTCAGGAAATATCATCTTAATCGCAATAAGAAAAAGAATAATACCTCCCCCAATTTGCAAAGCCGGTTGAGAGATATTAAACCCTTCCAACAAAGATGCGCCAAAGTATAAAAATACCGCTAAAACTAAACTCGCAATAAATGTCTCTCGAACAATCACAAGTGTAAATCGTTGAGGACTAAGTCCTTTCAACAAAGATATCACTACTGGAATATTTCCAAGCGGATCCATAACTAGAATCAGTGTTAACGCTGCTTTGTAAAATGTCATTATCAATCCTCAATTCAGGAAAAAATAGGAGGAAGCAACTTTTGCAATTCTGCTCTCTCTTTTACCATCGTCCCCGTTAATGCAAATCCTCTTAACTGCTGATCAGTATCATAAAATAACGCACGGCGGTCAAATTGTGTTCCACTCATTATCCACTCGCCTTCTACATCTTGAGGGGGTGGAGACACGACTAAAGGACAGGCTGGCGTTTTCAATACTACAGGCATGGCAGGATAAATCACTTCTGTTGGCTCACCCGCCAAGGTTTTAGCTAATGCGCGAGAACACGCTAATAATGGGGCTACATACTGTAAGATACAACCACATACTTCAGCACAATCACCTAAGGCGTAGACTGATTCAGCACTGGTTGCTAAAAATTTATCGACTAAAATTCCCCGGTCTACACGTAAGCCCGCTGCTTTAGCTAAATCGATATGAGGTCGTAATCCCACTGCTGATAAAACGACATCAGAGTTTAAATGCTTACCATTATTAAGCGTCAATACAAATGAATCACCATCCTGATCTATACGTTCTACTGATTGAGACAAATGCCAACTAATTCCACTTTGTTCTAACGAAGCTTTAACAACCTCTCCCATCTCAGGAGTCACTAATCGATCTAATGGATACGGACATAATGCAACAACATCAACAGGATGTCCTACATTAGCTAAATCATTTGCAAACTCACACCCTACTAAACCAGCTCCCAAAATGGTAATGCGCGCATCTGAATGTAATTTATTTCTAAATACCGAATACTCTTCTAAGCTGTTAACAGAAATTAACTTGTCTGCAGCATTACCCATAATAACAGGCTTAATCGTATCAGCACCTACAGCTAATACCAATTTGTCGTAGGTTAATTTTTCGTCATTATAAATGATTGTTTTATTCTCAGGTTGAATTGCATTCACTTGCGTCTGAGTAATAATATTTGCATTTAATTGTTCTGCCATTTGAGTTGCCGATGAAGTGGGCAAAACTTCTGGTGTGCGTTTATGCGTTAATGCAGTCGATAAAAGAGGTTTTGAATAAAAATCCCCCTTACCTTGAGTAATAATTGTTAATGGTGTCGTTGTATCATGTTTTCGCCATTCTTTGGCGACCATGTACCCTGCTAAACCAGAACCAATAATGACCAAACCACCGTTCATATATTCCTCTAATAATAATTTTCGCTGTTATTTGTGATATTGCTCACTCAATTCGTGAACCGCATCAACAAAAACACCGACATGCTCAGGAGGTACATCTGGAAATATACCATGACCTAAATTAAAAATATGACCTTCACCGTGACCAAATTGCGATAAAATTGATGCGACCTCATCACGAATAAATTGTGGAGAAGCATATAATACACCAGGATCCATGTTACCTTGCAAAGCAACCGCTTTACCAATTCGAGATCGAGCATCACCCATATTGACACTCCAATCAACGCCAACAGCATCACAACCCGTAGCCGCAATATTTTCCAACCATGCACCGCCATTCTTAGTAAATAAAATGACCGGAGTACTAGAAGTAATCGGAGATTTTTTTAATGCACTGACTATTTTTTGCAAATTCGATAAAGAATATTCGTGATATTCTCGTGTGGACAGCACCCCACCCCACGTATCAAAAATCATCACAGCTGAAACTCCAGCAGCAATTTGTGCTTTTAAATATTCAATAACTGATTCGGTTAACAGATCGAGCAACGATTTCAACAATGCCGGGTCGGTAAACATCATTTTTTTTATTTTCGAGAAATTTTTTGTGGAACCACCCTCAACCATATAAGTTGCCAATGTCCAAGGGCTACCACTAAAACCGAGCAAAGGTAATGTACCCGATAATTCTCGAGAAACTAAACGAATGGCATCCATCACATAACCAAGCTTTTCTTCTACGTCTGGCAAAACCAGTTTTTCAAATGCTTCGCGAGACTGTATAGGGCGCTCAAAACGCGGCCCCTCTCCTTTATCAAAATATAACCCCAAGCCCATTGCATCGGGGATTGTCAAAATATCTGAAAATAATATCGCCGCATCTAAATTAAAACGTTTTAATGGTTGCAAGGTAATTTCACAAGCGATATCTGGTGTTTTACAGCATGTCATAAAGTCTTTTATATTTTCTCTCAAAGCACGATATTCCGGCAAATATCGTCCTGCTTGCCTCATTAGCCAAACAGGGGTCCTATCAACTGGCTCACGCCTTAATGCTTTCAATAATCGATGATCACGCATATCTCAACCTTCTATAGAGAGGGGACAACCCCTGATGAACAACATGGTACCAAACCTCAAGGCAAAGTCCCAGCATCTCCCGATTAAGAGATTTTAGTTGTTTAGCTCACTCATTACTATATATTCATTGCTGCTGAACCCATCTCTCTTGACAAAGAGCTAACATTTGGTTTTCATGGCCTAGTCAACTCAGAAACCCAGGATGGACGTTTTTGGAAAAACCAAAATATCTTTATAAATTATACAGACAAGACTCTGATCAATACGGTCATATTGAGGGTCTGAGAGCCCTTGCTGCATTGCGAGTCATGGTCCATCACTTAGCATTATTTGGTGCATTTTTTTGGGCGCCTTCACAATATCTCAAAATTCTTGAGCATCCTTTTTTTAAATATGCATTAGCCCCAAGTGTATCTTTGGATGTTTTCTTTGTGATCAGTGGATTTGTCATTGGCCACTCTTTAATCAAAGCCTATAAGCGCACTGGGAAAATTGATTTATACGATTTTTTTATTCGACGCGGTGCTCGTATTTTCCCCTTATATTTATTTGTCATGATAACATGTGCTTTGTTTCTACCTATGAACTTACAAAATATCTGGGCAAATATATTGCAAGTCAATAATTTTCTTGCCATGCCAGATCAATTTGCCGTTTGGACGTGGTCAATTGCCATTGACTTCCAATTCTACGTGATTTTTGCACTCATTATGTGGTTATTAACAAAAAGAATCATAGGGAAAAAAACCTGTGTTGCATTAGCAGCAATATTTCTAACAGCACCATTTATAATAATTCCTTATGTTATTCACTCGCACCATTATTACCACATCACTCAAAATTCGTATTATCTCACAACACCAGAAGCGTGGTTATATTTTAATATCGGAATTGACAAGCTCTATGTGCGAACTGACTCAATCTTATATGGTATTATTACCGCGTATATTTTCATCTATCATCGTGATCAACTTCACAAAATTATACAACGATTGCCCACATCTGTCTCCAATCTCATTTCCTTAACCTTGCTGGGATTACTATGCTTTGTGCTGATGAATGATCCTGTTTGGTTTTTTAACCAATCACACACAGTGTGGCAAACCAGCACCTATTGGGTCATTCTCATTCAACGCAATATTTTTGCACTGATTATTGCTCTGATTATTCTGTTAGCAGACAGCCCAAAGGGAATTATCATGAAATCACTCATTACAGTACTTAAATCTACTTTATTACGTCCTATGGGAAGATTATCGTATAGCACTTATATGATGCATCCATTTGTGATGATATTTGGCTTTATGATTTATTTTTCGACTCATCAAAATGTAACACCTGAATCCTATTTTAAATATGGGTTATATCTAATCGTAATCACTTATATGGTGTCTATACCTTTATTTTTATTTTTAGAACAACCTATAATCCATAGAGTAAAAATATTTTTACAACTATCAAAAAGACGCAAAAGAAGTTTTTCAAGAGATATTCAAATCGATAATGCAACTGCATAAAAAAAAGGTGAGCTATAATGGCTCACCTTTTGATTTTTTCTAAAGTCTAGTGATGTCCGCGTCCACCATGACCTCCTTGACCACCGTGTCCGCCGCCCCAACCATGACCACCGCTGTGACCGCCGCCCCAACCATGACCACCGCCGTGACCGCCGCTCCAGCCATGGCCACCATGACCGCCGCCCCAACCATGATGATCGTGCCAACGCCAATTATTTCCACCGTAACCATAATTTCCATAATAGTATAAGGATGGATAATAACCTGGGTAATAATAATCATTATCGTAATAGACACCAACTGTACTTACAGCAGGGGTGTCGTAATCATAAACACTATAGCCATAAGGATCTACAACACATCCCATTAATGATAATGTCATCAATATTCCTAATGCGCTCATAAGTAATTTATTCATGATGGTACCTCCATTCATATACAACTAATTATTCCCTAACTAAAGTAGAAAGTAGGAAATAACCTACTTTCTACTAGTTGCAATAATATACAAAGATTTAAATTTCCTAGTGGATTCTTTTAAAATCTTAATTTGCTTTTTCAACTTTTTCAGTTTTTTCAACTTTCACTTCTTTAACTACCTTGCCATCATGATGACGTACAACATGATGACGTTCATGTGTTACACCATGAACTTTGTGATGTTGTTGATGGTGTCGATGATGATGACCAAAATGTCCACCAACAGCGCAACCATTTAATGCTAAAATCATTGAAAGTCCAATAACACTGGTTAATAAAGTTTTCATACAAGGGTCTCCTTACAGCTGACACAAAAAATAGATACATAAAAGGCTATGTATCGCAAAGAAATCTCATACAATGTGCTAACATATCCGTGAGCCTTATTGTACTTAGTTTAAGTATAGCTCATTTTGAAAAAAGAGGTGGATGATGAGTAAATACAGCAAATTGACCCCTGAAGAAGCCTATATTCTGTTGGATAAAGGCACAGAGCCCCCTTTTAGCGGTGAATATAATGACCATACGGAATCAGGAGTTTACGTCTGCAGACAATGCCTTAACCCCCTATATGAATCCCGCTCAAAATTCTCAGCTCATTGTGGGTGGCCTAGCTTTGACATCGAAATACCGGGCAACGTACTTCGTGTTTATCACACCAACGACCCTCGAACAGAAATCTTGTGTGCAAATTGTAATGGTCATCTAGGGCATGTATTTACAGGCGAACACTATACTCCCAAAAATTCTCGTCATTGCGTCAATTCATTATCATTAAAATTTATCCCACAAAAACAATTTCAAGAAGATTATGACTCTGCTGTTTTTGCTTCGGGGTGTTTTTGGGGAACTGAATATTGGTTTAATAAAGCAGAAGGTGTCATTTCAACACGCGTAGGTTATGCGGGTGGTAATATCGAAAATCCGACTTACCGACAAGTCTGCGCTGGCGATACTGGACATGCTGAATCTATTCGCGTGATATTTAATCCTAAAACAACCAATTACGAAGATCTTGTTAAATTATTTTTTGAAACTCACGATCCCAGCCAGCGAAACGGACAAGGACCTGATATTGGTCACCAATACCGTTCTGCTATTTTTTATAATTCTACGGATCAAAAAATCATTGCAGAAAAATATCGTGATATTCTCATAAATCAAGGTATTAATGTCGCCACTGAAATTCTTCCCCTCACTATTTTTTATCCTGAACAAGATACCCATCACCAAAAATACTACGAAAAAAAAGGCGAATTACCCTACTGCCATATTTATCAAAAGAAGTTTTAATCGTTTGAGCACATTGACTATACTCTTACTGTCATCCATGCTATTTTCTCGATGGAGTCTATTTAAAGAGGGATCTATTTATGAAAGGCATTCTCAGTATTTTAGGAGTTGTTTTGCTCCTTGCTGGCATCGTAACGCTGACCTACCAAGGCTTTACCTATACTAAACAAGAGAAAGTGGCTCAGATTGGAGACGTCACTATAACTGCTGAACATCCAAAAACAGTTTATTTTCCACCGATTTTGGGCGGATTATGCATTGTGGCGGGTCTTGTTTTGGTGGTTGTCGGAAGAAAGTAAAAAGATTTGCATCAACATGCGCGAAGGTTCAACTATGAACCTTCGCGAAGTGACAATAATGGAAAAGTTAGCTCAATCTAAGATAATCTCCGCCGTGAATAACACCAAAGACAGTCAAGAGCCACAAAATCACAGCGATAACAACCACTGCATTAATGATGCTTTTGATGGAGCTCGCCATTGGAATGAATCGATTGATTAACCCGAGTAAAATACCGATAACAATTAGAACAAGAACAACTGTAATGAGTGTCATAACTTTTTCCTTGATGTTTGCTTTATATTCTACCGAGCAAGAATAAAACTAATACAATAATCAGTATAGTTCCTAAGATTCCTGTTGGGCGGTAACCCCAGCTTCTACTATGAGGCCAAGTAGGGATTGCTCCCACCAACATAAGCAGCAGCACAACAATCAATATAGTACCTAAAGACATAAAACCTCCTGTTTAACGCTTAAAAAAACCATTCCCTTGGGAAGTGCAAGCTTCCCCACTGTACGTAGCAAAAGAGTCCGGGTCAAGTCTTCGCTTAATAGTGCTTTCCCTATCCTACTGTGTCGTTGCAAAAAACCATATGGTGGGCACACTTCTTTTAGTCACATTAATAATCAAGTTAGATTCGCACCCTTGAAATTTTTTGAATGTCCCTATCTTGGAAATACGTTCAACATTTAAATTAAAGGAGACTATTATGACTTTATTAACAGCTTCCCCCTATGAACAATTTACAGATATTTTATCATTATTTGAGCATCCTCTTGTGCAAGCACAGCGTTTAAAAAAGGCTAATACTTCAACATTATTAACACCAGCAGATGTTATTGAAAATGATGATTCTTATAATATACACATGGATTTGCCTGGTTTTGAGAAAGAAAATATTGAAATTTCATTTCATCAAGGACGATTAACAATTAAGGGCCAGCGCGAAACCATAAAGCAAGAAAATGAAAATAAATTTAAAAGCATTGAACGCAGCAGCGGTTCATTTTGTCGCAATTTCAGCTTCCCTGATATAGTTGATTGCGAAAAAATGACCGCAACTTATGAAAATGGTGTTTTGGATATTCGTGTTCCTAAACAATCAATCGCTCAACCATTACGAATTGAAGTTAAATAATTTTCATCTATTGCCCGGGGTCATAGGCTTATGCACTAGAACTCGGGCAGTATGCTCTTTCTTTACAGCAAATATTGGCCTTCCTTTACTCAAATCCCTTCTGACATTTGGATCTTCAAGTATGCCAATGAACGTATTTTAACCCCTGGGTTTTAAGGGTCGCAGCCTATCAACCGGAAAAAATGCTCGTTCTGCACTATACTTAATACGTGAGTAACTGGAGGAATAATCATGGCTAAATATATACTTGGTTGCGTATTACTAGTTTGGATAACATCATCAATGGGAGATGTTTCTGTCCGTGGATATACAAAGTCTGATGGCACATACGTTGCACCACATTATAGATCAGACCCAAATGGAAATTTCAATGATAACTGGTCCACAAAACCAAACGTAAATCCTTATACTGGGCAAGAAGGTTCTAAAGCAAACCCAAACTATGGATCTGATTCTAGGAGTAATCAACCAAACACACAACCAAGAAGTAATTCAAGTTATGACACTGAGTTTTAACATATTAAAACAATCTGATGTTAGCTTTACATTTTACATAGACTCATCAATATATTGTTTTATCTATTAACTTAAATGAAAATATATTAAGGAAAATTAGCAAGGTGGTGTTTTATGATTCTATTCAGACCTCTGATAAAAAAATTTATCAGCATGAAAAGTCAATTATTTGAGATCATTCTCTTTATTTTGTCGATTACTATGGTTTTCTTCTGTTTAGCTGTAGTTATTGACATTTTTTTTGATTTTGATCTAGTCAATAATCTATTAGATTATAAACACAGCCCTGACAGTAAAGATCCCGTAAAATTTCATGCTGCGGTAATTCTTATTTTGACAATTGCAATTCTCCTTGGAAGTTGGCGTCAAATTTATAATGCCAATAAAATCTCTAAGAATGACTTCATAATGAGGATTGATCAACAGTACTCAAGCCTACAATCAATTAAAGCAAGAGCGATAATACATAAAATATACCGGGAAATTGGGCCAGACTCAATTTCGAGACAATATAGAATAACCGAAACTGCAAGAAAAGTCGCTTTGATGAGAACAAGCACAAAGAAATATGAAATGAGAGATTTCATTTATTTAATGAATTTTCTAGAATGTCTAGAAACCATCTCATTTTTTGCTAATAATAATGCCATTGGACAGGATGACTTAAAGTTACTATCAGGACCATCAATTAAGTTCTATTATCAGGTATTCAAGCTATTTATTACCGAGCGGCGCACTGAAACAGATAACAACTCGTATTATGTGGAACTAGAAAAATTTATCCAAAATCAACAAGAAGAATCGTTATGATTAACAAACACTTTCAGGTTCGCAGTGACGATTGGCTTGGTAGCTCATACTTCTCTAACACTTCTCATCCAGAATTCAACACTGACAGGCTCACACACGAAAAATGAGCTATAATTGATACTAATTGAAATCAAAGTTAAGTAAGGAGAGATGCCGTGTCTAAGAAAGAAATTATCTACAAAGGATATAAGATAGGATCATCGCCTAGAACGTTAAGAGATCCTCCGGGTACTTTTAGCCCTAATGGATTCATTACCTATATTACAGGAGAGGATATTAATGTAATAAAACTGCCACTTAATGAAATACCCGATGACAATTGGGTTTGCCATAGTGAAGACGAAGCTCATGAAATTTTTATTCAGAGTGCAAAAAATTTTATTGATACGAGATAACCTAGCTTCATATTGATTTCAAACGAGACTTAATTACGAAAAACTGACTGCAATATCTGATTGCAATCTTCGATAAGCTCTAACTTTCGACTTCAATTCAACTTATTTTGATCCTGTAAGCGGTTGATTTCCCTGTTCCAGTTCGGACAATTAATTTTTGTTTTTCCAGTACTTTGAGCTCTCGTAGAGCGGTATCATTGCTGATACCTAGATAGAGCGCAGCTTCTTGTTTTTTAATCACTATCTTTTCTTTCAACATAGCATAAAGCAACTGTTGTCGAGCAGTTAAGTTGAGCTCATTCTCAGATTCTACTCTTTTATAGAAACGTATATTAAAAAAATTAGTCACACTTACATCAAGTGGTGGATTGTTGTTGTTCTTGAGTGCTTCATGCATCCTGTCAAAACCTGTTCCTGCTTTTTCAATATAGTTAGCTCGATATAAAAGATCTGCAATCAATCTGTTCCTGCGGACACTGCGTTTTCCTAAATTATCAATTGTGAGGCCATGATATAACCCACCCGGATTCTCTATGTCAATATGATCTGGGTAAATATGAATATATACGTGAGAACTATCATAACCATAATCTCGGTGTGTTACTGCATTTACAACAGCTTCACGTAAAGCATTTATAGGATAGTCATAAACTTTAGTACTTTGCCCTATTAGTGGTTTTATTTTTGAGCTCACAACAGTTTTTACCGAAATATTGCGAAGAATAAACAGCATGGCCTCCTCGATTTGCTCTATTGGAGAACCAAGTATCTCAGCTTTATCTATTATTGAAAATCGATCATTCGATTGATAGCGGACACAAGTAATATAACTCTCAGGGAAAAATCGTTGTGGGTTCAGTGAAAAAAACAAAACACAAGCGTTCGTAAATTTCAGTTCATTTTTTTTATATTCAGCGACACTGAAACTTTGTAATATATCTTTTGTTTTTGCACTTGTTTTGACTTCGCAGATTTTTAGATATTCTTTTAATCGATTTTTCGAGAAATCATTTTTATAGTCAAATTTTGTATTAATACTTTCATCAAAACGAATTTTGCCTGAATTGTTAAGTAGCTCAACTATCTCATCTCTTCGAAGCTTTTGGGCACTAGGGCCAACACGTAAAAAGAAGCCATCGTGACATCGATAAGGCTTATCAATTCCTTCCTCAACCTGTACTTCTAAAACCTTAGCTTTATGCTGTACTAAACTAATACGAATGCTGGGATCGCAGTTACGCGCGATATCATGAATCTCACTCATCAATTTATTTGATATTTCAATCCCTACGACTTCGGATTGGTCGTTTACCCCCAAATAGATGGAGCCACCAGATGCATTGGCAAACGCAACAATTTCACGATCGAGTTTTGCTTTCTGCTCCTTAAACTCAACCTTGTAGCTTTCGCCTTCACTCAGGATCAAAGATATGTCGGTTATAGCACTCATAGGGCACATTCTAGTAGTAACCAGTAGAAATGTCAATAAATTTGCGTCGCAAATGCGACGCAAATGCGACGCAAATTCTTGCGATGTAAGGAGCCCAAGTGTAAACCAAGGGGAAGTAGGTGGGTGCCCAATCGTAAATGGGAGCCTGGAAACTCAAACAGGAAGCGGCTCGACAAGAGACGCCTTCACTGTTATCAGCTGAATTTAATCGACAGAAATCTAGCCTTGTTTATTGAGGCACCGGGAGAAGATTCAACGTACTCAACACTTGAAATAAAATAACAAGGATAGCGCCAATGATACAAAACACCAAAAGGGGTTTACCGCCAATAACTCTAAATCCACAATCTAAATTCTCATGATATCGAGCTTTCCAAATCATGAGCGGGGGTAATATACCGTATAAAATAGCAACAAAGACGCCCGCATAACTCAGCGCCAATACAAATCCAGAAGGAAAATACAGCGCAAATAATAAAGGCGGAACTAGAGTGAAAAACAATAATCTCAAACGACCCCACACGTCTTTTTTAATTTGAAAACCATCGGATAAGAAATCGATGAGGCTTAAAATTACGGCTAAAAAGGAAGTTACTAATGCGCAAAAAGAAAAAACACCCACAGCAGCCGCAATCCAACTCAATCCCAAATAGGAATGCAAAGCTTGAGTAACACCTGCAACAGGATGAGGCCGTGCAGCAATCGCTGTTAAACTATATTCACCTGTAGAGGGAAGAACGCCGACAATTAAAAATTCCCATACAATATAGAAAATCAATGGGACTAAAGATCCAAAAAGGAGAGATTTTTTTAATTGATTCACATTATTCTGCATATACATACGTAAGCTGGGAACAATCACATGAGAAGTAAAGGATAGAATCACAATGGGAATTGCGACCAATAAATATTTAGAATCGCCAGCGTTCAATGTAACCATTTTCACATGGGGCGTCACAAAAAAAACAAGAGCGAAATACGATAAAATCAAACCGTACATAAAAAATCGATTAATGTGATCCACCAACCAGGCGCCAAAAAATACCAACAAGCCACCCACTGCTGCAAATCCAATAATTGTCATGTTTGTTTTTATAAGAGATAATTCACCGCCAGAAGCCAATAAATTTCCAATTAAAGAACCGCCAGCAGACATATAAGCAGCAGCAACAGCATAATACAACAACAAAAATGATGTCCAGCTAGCTATTTGTCCAAGCACACCTAAACGTCGGCGCGCCATTGAAATAATATTAGCTTCCATGCTGGGCTCATAAAGATTCGATTCTAATAATAAAAATAAAGTCATCAACATGTACGCAAAACAAATCAAAAACAATCCGATAGCTGAATAAAATCCACCCACTCCGGTAGTAATTGGCAATGCCAACATTCCAGCTCCAATGGATGTTCCCGCAACCAACAAAATCCCACCAAACGTTTTGTTCTGATATAAACTACTCATTGCGCCTCACATGCTTCAATAAATATTGACCAGTATAAGAAGCGGAAATATTCATCACTTCTTCCGGTGTACCAGTAGCCACAACACGGCCACCCCCATCCCCGCCTTCTGGGCCCAAATCGATTACCCAATCAGCTGCCCAAATGACATCTAAATTGTGCTCGATCACGATAATCGTATTTCCTTTATCACGCAAGCGATGCAAAACTTCTAATAATTGTTTAATGTCGTGAAAATGCAAACCGGTTGTAGGTTCATCTAGAATATAAAGCGTTTTAGCGGTATCTCGCTTTGATAGTTCTTTCGCCAATTTAACTCGCTGCGCTTCTCCGCCTGATAATGTCGTTGCACTTTGTCCCAAGTGAATATACGACAAGCCCACATCAATTAAAGTTTGTAGTTTTTTCGCTAGCACCGGAACAGCATCAAAAAATTCACGCGCATCTTCAACATTCATCTCTAAAATTTCGTGTATATTTTTTCCTTTGTAACGAACTTCTAGAGTCTCACGATTATAGCGTTTTCCTTTACATACATCGCACTCTACATAAACATCGGCTAAAAAATGCATTTCAACTTTAATAACACCATCACCTTCGCACGCTTCACACCGCCCACCTTTCACATTAAAGCTGAACCTACCCGCCTGATAACCGCGCGCTCTTGATTCAGGAATCCCTGCAAATAAATCGCGAATCGGCGTGAATAACCCAGTGTATGTTGCGGGATTTGAACGTGGAGTACGTCCTATTGGACTTTGATCAATTCCTACCACTTTGTCAAAATGACCTAATCCTGCGATTGATTTATACGGACCGGGCGTCACTAATGTTGCACCATTAAATTCTTTTGCAGCGATTGGATAAAGCGTGTCGTTAATTAAACTTGATTTTCCTGAACCAGAAACACCCGTTATACAGGTAATTAATCCAACAGGAATTGTGACATCAATATTTTTTAAATTATTTAATGATGCACCTTGAATATGTAACAATTGCTTAGGATTGCGTTGAATTCGGACTGCAGCAGCCCACACTTTTAATTTTCCCGAAAGATATTTTCCCGTCAACGATTTATCGTGAGCTTCAATATCAGCAGGTGTTCCTTCAGCCATTACGTACCCACCATGCACACCCGCACCAGGACCTATATCCACTACATGATCAGCCGCACGAATAGCATCTTCATCATGCTCAACAACGATAACCGTATTGCCTAAATCACGTAAGTGTTTTAGTGTCTTGAGTAATCGATCGTTATCACGTTGATGCAATCCTATTGAGGGCTCATCAAGAATATACATGACCCCCACTAATCCTGATCCAATTTGGCTTGCTAAACGAATACGTTGAGCCTCTCCACCCGAAAGTGTTTCTGCGCTTCGAGATAAAGTCAAATAATTTAAGCCAACACTGACTAAAAATCCAAGACGCGCTGTGATCTCAATTAATATTTTCTTGGCTATTTCGCCTCTTTTTCCTGGCAGAGAAACTTTTTCAAAAAACTCCTGTGCTTTTCCTATAGGCATATTGACGATATGAGGTATCGAGTGATCTTGCACAAAAACATGGCGTGCCTCTAGCCGTAATCGCTGACCTTCACAGGTTTTGCACGGACTCGTTGTTAAAAATTTCGCCAAATCTTCCCGAACAGCCATAGATTCAGTTTCAGAATATCGGCGTTCCATGTTCATTAAAACACCCTCGAAAGGATGTGTTTTTTCAAATACTTTTCCGCGCGCCGACATAAACCGAAATATAATTTCTTCATCACCACTGCCATACAACAAAATATCTTGAATTTTCTTTGAAAGTTTGTTGAAAGGAGCTTCCACATCAAAACGGAAATGCTTGGCCAATGATTGCAACATTTGAAAATAATAAAAGTTGCGTCTATCCCAGCCCCTAATCGCGCCACCTGCCAAACTTATTTCTTCATCGGAAATAATTTTTTCTGGATCAAACGTTTGATTCACACCCAAACCATTACAGGTTGGACAAGCTCCGACAGGATTATTAAAAGAAAATAAACGGGGCTCCAATTCTGTAAGACTGTATCCACATTGTGAACATGCCATCTTTGCAGAAAACTGAACATCAGGACGTTTTTCATCGATAAAAGCAATACTCGCTATACCACCAGTAAGATCTATTGCTGTTTCAAAAGATTCAGCCAATCGTTGAGTTAAATCAGCACGCACTTTTAGTCGATCAACAACAATTTCAATTGTATGTTTTTTTCTTAACGATAATTCTGGTGCTTTATCCAAATCGACAATTTCACCATTGATTCGAGCTCGAACGAATCCTTTACGTCGTAAATCAGCTATAATATTTTGATGCACACCTTTTCGATCTTTAACAACAGGCGCCAATAACATCACCTTTGTTTCTTCAGGAAGAGACAATACCGTATCTACCATTTGACTAATTGTCTGTGCTTCTAAAATTGTACCGTGTTCCGGACATTGTGCTTGCCCTGCACGTGCAAATAACAATCGTAGATAATCATAAATTTCGGTTATGGTGCCCACTGTTGAACGTGGATTATGTGAAGTTGCTTTTTGTTCAATAGAAATTGCGGGAGATAAACCCTCAATATGATCAACATCTGGTTTTTGCATCATTGATAAAAATTGTCGTGCATACGCTGATAAAGATTCAACATAGCGTCGCTGACCTTCAGCATACAAAGTGTCGAATGCTAACGATGATTTCCCAGATCCAGAAAGACCAGTAATCACTATCAACTGATCCCGAGGAAGAGTGAGATCAATATTTTTTAAATTATGTGTACGCGCACCACGAATCGTAATTTTGTCCATCATCCAACCTAAACGACCACCAAATGGGGCATTTTATCCGTCTTACCACTATTTAGCTAGCTATTTTACCAATCCTCCAATGGATAGCACATAATATGTCTGGAAATTTTGGGCAACGCCTATCAGAACCTTAGAACCATAAGAAAGCCAAAAATTTTTGCTTTATTTTTAATTAAATACATGATACATTTAAATATATATACTATTTAAGTGGTGACACATGCAAATTATTGATGAGAAAATAGCATACGGCATTGAATCCTTCTCAGAATGCCCACCTTGTGAATTATGGCGATGCTTGGTATCGCGAAATCGACAGGCAGGTGTTTCAAAAAATATAAGCGCGAAAGGCCCTTTAAGTCAGGACATACTAGAACCAGGCTACCTTCAAGGCGCATTTTCAGGTCTTGAGTTCATTCTCCAAAGCCTGTCTTCTTCTGAGCCAACAATACTTGATGCTGATTTTTTACTTGCCCTTCATTCCCACACCACAGCAAATGTGTTTGAAGAAGTGCCCATTGAGAATGAACTGGATACCAAGTTTATCCCGCTGGACCAAAATTATAGGAACATTACAGGCGCGGGTTTTAAAATTAATATCGACCCTAATAACCCAGGTCAAAATGCAACTCCTGCTGGGATCAATGAATTAATAAATGAATTTAAAAATGGATACAGTAGATTTGTTAGAATTGATGGTAAAAAAATGGAACTATCAACTACTGAAGAGGTATTAACAGCTCTAGAAAATGGACATATTGTTAGCATTGAGTCTAGGCCCCTTCCAAATTTAACACCTGACGAAATTCGACAATCAGTTATAAGTTATGTAAACCTTGTATTCGAAGAACATCATCGTTTACCAAAAGAAACAGAAGAACAAAAGCTCTATGCCATAGCTAAAACAATTCGAACTCTCGAAGTTTTCCATCCATTCAAGGACGCAAATTGTCGAACCATGAACCTACTAAGGCAATATTTACTAGCAATAAATCATCTCCCTCCAAGTGTTATATCTAATAATGATCGAATTGACGGATTTTCACTAGAGGAATTAGTCCACGAAATTCAACAGGGCTTTCTGATTTATTCTAATATTAAAAATCAAATCACCGAAAACAATAGCGACTATTCATTAATTAATAATTCCTTCCTTAGTATCAAATCTTGCCCTATAGGGAAAAAACCAACATTATGCGGCATCGTGTCTAAATTTATCCTTAATGAGATTGAGGGCTTTAAAAAGGCACCAAGAAAAAAACAAGAAAAGCTCCTGAATTATCTAACCTCTGTACTCTCAGAACAAGATAGCTGGTCATCTTTGGAATTAAATAAACTCAAAAGAAAATTTTCTGTTTTATGTAAACCAATTATTCCTTCGTGTATCATCTCTTCAAAATCTAAAAAAAATTCATTATCAAAAACGCCAGTCGATACAGAAATTCCACAATTTTCAAAAAAAAGTTATTAAAAATATTTTTTATTTTTTAGACTGAGAACCAGCGATACTTGCTGTCATATTAGACGTTTTATCAGCCCCATCCTTTTCAACCCAACGAGGAAGAACGACACTTCGCTGAGTAGCACTCTGTAATTTTGCCAATAGATCAGACTGTATGTAACGAAGTTCTTTTCCCGTAAACACAGGTTTCCCTCTCAACAACTGCATTGTTTCTTCCAAATGTTGATTGAAGACCTTCTTACGCTCTTGTGGTGGTATCATTACAGTACTCATGGCAGATTTTACAATATTTATCGCTACCACCATCGTTACATTAGGATTATTCTGAACATAACAGCAACGCATGTTAAACACCTCTTCATCGACTCTTGAATAAGGCTGAGCTTTGCCTTGAATCTCATTATCACTTTGACCATTACAAATATTATCGAAATTTTTCATACCTTGTTTAATTTCACCTACCAATTGATTAGCTGAAAATCCATCTATTCGATTAGGGTTAGTTAATACTGCGGGGTGAAGATGATTTTTGATCAACAATATATTCATGAGCTTATTCAACACTCGACAATTTCCATCTTCAAACGGATGTATAACTTCAATATCTCTAATCAATGTCGCAATTGCGTGCAAAATTTTATCAGGATCATTATCTGCCTGTTTAATATGCACTCCATATCGATGGAATAATTCATCAATACTTTGGGTTACCTCTTTTCGTATTGATTGGGGTGATTCCCCCTTTCGCTCTCGAGATTGAATTGCGACCGCTTTCCCCGATTGAATCGTAGCAATTATATCTTCATAAGTCCTTAATTCTAAGACTTTGGGCACTTCTCGCCCTTGTTTTTCATCGAAGACCTTCTCTACTTGCACAAATGAATTTAATGGAGTTCGACGAAACTCTTCAATGAGTTCTCTGACCCCTTCTTCTGTCGCATTTTGATCTATTTTGCTTGGATCAAGTAATATGGAATATCCACTGCCTGTGACTGATCTAAATTCAGAGTTAATGGGTACAGCTTGAACTGTCATCGAGCCTTCAATCTCAACAGCAACATCTCGAGTGACACCTGAGACACACGCTTTATGAAGATTCTGCAGAAATGCACTACCAAGTTTTAATGGTTCTTCTTGTTGGATGGCTGTTAGTACAAATTCAAACCCACTAAAACAGCCCCGCAAATATCCCGCATCCCGCTGATCAAATGTATTAGGCTTAACCAGTCTACTGGGTGTTGGATTGACACCTATTTGGCGATTACGATCGAGTTCTAAACGCCAAAGCTCGCTTGGAGGGCAACGCTCATACCCCCCCATACCTTTATGTATGGGAACCTCGGTCTTTCTCATAACCCACCTCCAAACAACTTATACTATTGATTATAGTACAGTCTTGTGTTATTATCTCCCAAATTTTAGCGAAACCAACTAAACTCACCGACACCCTATAGGTCATCTATGAAAAAGTTTTTTCAGGGTACTAAAACACGCGCTATAAGCACTCCAGCAAATAACTCGATCCAACCTGATGTATCATCAGGCCCGTTCCCCAGGCCTGTTGTTAATTTGATATTAAGTAATCTAACAGGAGTGGAATTACTCAATAGCTTCCTCGTCTGCAGACAATGGAACATCGCACCAGATCAAACTTTTTGGCGATACAAATTAGTTAAAGATTTCAATCTCAGTACAGAATTACTCGATACAGCAATACTCGATCCTTTCCTAGTTAAACGTCTCTATATTGTTCTTACAATGATTAACTATGGCGCAATTGAGCTTGAAATTACGCACCCCATACATATATTTATTTTATTATCTTTTAAAACGGGAATACTCAGCCAAACTGAATATGAATCAAAACCTGCCTACAACGATGTAGTTATTGAAACTATAGTCACTCATTACAATGTCCTAGATACTTATAATAATTCAATCTCATTCTTTTTCTGTTTAGCCGGAGACGCCGATTTTTTTTTCGCCTGTGCTTCAAAAATTAAAGACTACGATTCCTTATGCAGACCAAATAAATCAGGAGCAATACCCTATCTTTTCGCATTCTATCAAAACCAAAAAAAAATGATTGAATTCCATCATAAAAGTGTCTCAGACGAAAAAGAACTTGTATATGACACATCGTATAATTTCAATATGCTCCACTACAGCATTTGGGGTGGTGAGTATAAAATTGCAACACACGCTGCATTTCTTAAGTTTTGTGAGTTTTCTGAAGATAATACACGTCTGGCAGCTGAAAAGAGCAGAAAGAAATCAATCATCAAGCTAATTTCCTGTCATAATCTTCTTTTACAATTAGCATTTCCAAACGGTAATAAAACAGAGCAAGAAATCTACGCATTACTTACTCAAGCCGTTTCTAATGATTCACATTTTTTTCTAAAAATTTTCACACATGCTTTCGATGAAAAAACTCAACATGAACCAAAAGGGGTCGGCGCCTTAAGAAAGGAGCTAGAATCCAATGGGGCACTACAGCGGTGCTTGCATCAAATTTGTCAAAATAATACGCAACTACAACCCCTTTTAGAGAAACTTGAACCACAAAGTAAAAAATGTGTAGTCATGTAAAGAACATAGCTAAAGTATCGAGTAACTCTGTTTAAAAATGCCTAATAATGCTAGCATCACACCATGCAAAAACATCCATTACAACATGAACTACGATCTACATTATCCTTAGCGTCGATTTTCGCTTTTCGCATGCTCGGATTATTTATGATTTTGCCGATTTTCGCGATCGCAGCGCAGGGCTATACCGGAGCTTCTCCGCGCCTGATTGGGTTTGCCTTAGGGGCATACGGCTTATCACAAGCCACACTACAAATCCCTTTCGGCGTACTTTCAGACCGATTGGGTCGAAAGCCTATCCTTATCGCTGGGCTAACGTTATTTGCGCTTGGGAGCATCATAGGAGGCCTTGCTAGTAGTCTTTACGGCCTCATAATTGGCCGTGTTTTACAGGGCTCAGGAGCCATTGGCAGCACTATTATGGCCACGCTTTCAGACCTGACCAAAGTCGAAAACCGAACAAAAGCCATGGCGACAATCGGCATGACCATTGGCATTTCCTTGAGTCTTGCCCTAGTTAGCGGTCCAGTGTTTTATCAGGTCATAGGGCTTTCGGGAATTTTCTATCTTACCGCTGCCTTGGCTCTTCTAGGCATTATTATCGTCTTAGTTGCAATACCCACACTACCCCGCCATCAGAGTTTTCAGCCACCCAAATCTTTGCTCCATCAACTTCAGACAACCTTACGCAATAAAGAACTACTTCGTTTAGATTACGGTATTTTCATCAATCACGCCTTACTCACCGCGCAGTTTGCGGTGCTACCCTCAATGTTACAGGCCGCAGGAATGGAATTGACCCATCAATGGCAATTCTACTTGCCAATCCTCATCGTTGCATTTTTCGGCATGGTCCCCTTTATGATCGTCGCCGACCGTTATCAACAACAAAAGCCCATTTTACTGTTCGCCATCGCCACTCTTTTAATGAGCCAATGCTCACTTTATTTCTGGCACATGCAACTATGGCACTTCACTACGGCTTTGATTGCTTTTTTCATCGCCTTTTCATTACTCGAAGCCATGCTGCCCTCTCTCGTATCTAAACTAGCCCCCACGCATAGCAAAGGCGCTGCTCTCGGCATTTATTCCTCCAGCCAATTTCTGGGCATATTTTTCGGAGGAACGACCGCGGGCATAGTACAAAGCATTTGGCAAGCTGATACCATGTTCATTTATTGTGCGATATTGACTGCTTCTTGGTTACTCATTGCACTATTTATGTGTAAGCCTTTGCACCTAAAAACGGAACTTATCCCGCTAAAAGGCTTAAAACCCGCAGAGGTAAAGGATCTCTCCCAAAAATTAAATATAATTCCGGGGGTCGTTGAGGTTACAATTTTACTAGAACACGGTATTGCATATCTCAAAGTAGACAATACAATACTGGACAAGCCTCTGCTCATGAATACGATGCGGGCTTTCATTCGAGATTAACAACAATCTGTGTTGTTGTTCGGAGGATATGGTAAGTGGACAGAATATTACAACTGATTGGATAGAGAGGAGACGAAACAATGGCTAGAGGTGTAAATAAAGTTATTTTAATAGGTAACTTAGGTAACGACCCAGAGGTACGATATACCCCCAGCGGTAGCGCAGTAGCTAACGTAAATTTGGCAACCAGTGAAACTTGGCGTGATAAGCAAACAGGCGAATTACAAGATCGCACCGAATGGCATCGAGTTGTATTTTTTAATCGCTTAGCAGAAATTGTTGGTGAATACTTACGTAAAGGTTCAAAGATTTATATTGAAGGCACACTGCGAACTCGCAAGTGGCAAGATAAAAATGGTATCGATCGATACACAACAGAAATCATCGCAAATGAAATGCATATTCTTGATAGCCGAAGCGGTGGTCAGGAACGTGGAAATTTCAGTGATGAAGGTGCGGTTACAGTAACTCAAGGTTCAGCAAATGCGCCGATTTCTCCACCTCTCGAAACTATCGGTGCTGGTCAATTCGACGACGATATTCCTTTTTAAAAATCGCTTTAATAAAAAAAGGCGCCTGAGTTAACTAGGCGCCTTTTTTATATCTTCTAAATCTTTATCTTAGTGTTTACGATGAGCAGGTTCCATTAACACAGTGATGTGCGATGGGTATTGTTGAATTGCACCCGTTACTGCGTCAACAAGAACGCCCGGCCAGAATAGAACGTTAACGATGGTCCATGCGTTGAAACTTTGACCAACACCAACTTGCTTTTGGACATAACCAGGTCTAACACAACGTACATTTAATGCACCTTTACCTTTGGTTAAAATAACAGAGCCTGGATTAGTACCCACTACAAACTCCGCACCTTGACCATCAATCACAGTACATCGTGCTCCAGAAATTAAGTTATGAGTGCCACTATCCACAGCTTGTACTTGAATACTTTGTGTCGTGCCGGTAAATACGGTAGCGCAGCCAGACAAAGTAATCACAGCAACTGGAAGAATGGTTTTAAGACCGGATAAAATTTTTGTTTTCAACATAGAAACCTCGCAATAAAGGATTTAATAGTGTTTTTGTGTTTTCCTAATGAAGGAGAACACAAACGACTTTTAATTTAAGCAGCGCCATCCAAAAACACCGCCATCTGACTTAAACTAAGGATACCACTATAGCTACTTTACTTGAAAATGCAATTGCGGGCTTTAAACTGGGTATGCAATACTCAGGCTAACCAATAGTTTTGCTGCATCAAGGCTTGTTCAACAAACATGTCATAACCATCAATCACCTGTGATTCACATTGCTTGGCTGCACTTATCAGGTGGCTTTGAGACGAATGATAATTAATATCCATCACAACCGTTTGAGCACTCAAAAATGTTTTAATGGTTGCTATCAATGATTCGTTAAGTTCAGCATTGGCTGGAAGAGTATTAAATGCGAAATCAAAAAACGCTTCAGTCGCATTTTCAGCGGAATTAAAATCATAACAGTCACAATTTAATTCGCTAATAAGATCGTCACAACTTCTTAAAGTTCGATTGATGACTGTTATAGCAGCAGCTCCACGCTTCTTGGCTTCGAAAGCAATGGCTCGCGCAGAACCTCCTGCTCCGAGTATTAGTACTTTTTTTCCGTTGACAGATTCTATTTTTTCAACAGCTTCTAGCGCACCGATTCCATCAGTATTTAAACCTGAAAAACTTGATTCATCTCTACGAAGTGTATTAATCGCGCCGATCTTGTCAGATGAGCCTTCAAAATGATTTACAAATTGTAGAACGTCTTTTTTTAGTGGCATAGTGACGCTAAAACCGTGAAAAGGCAGGCCTTTTAGATTCTCAAAAAATGCGGCGAGCTCTTCTTTTGTTATTTTAAATTTCACATAGACCGCATTTATACCGTGCTTTCTGAAATAAACATTATGAAATAAATGTCCTTGGCTTTGAGCAATGGGATCACCGAGTACAGCGTAAATTTTGGTATGCGCGTTATTTTCTTTGGCACGATAAATCTCAACAGAGGTCTGCAGCGATAAAATTCCTGGAGCTGGCGTTTCAGACTCACTCAAACTGACATATTGAAAATTACTTCCAAGAATAGGCGCAGAAATTCGCGAAGGAATACCCAACTCTCCCATACAATGTCCGATAATTTTTTGCGATTTTGCTGTTTCATTGACAAAATGCAACATGCGTAAATTATCAACACTACTCGTAGCCATCGTGACAATTTTATAGTATGTACAATCTGGGTGTATCATCACTGATAAAATCGCCTTCAAATTGAAGGGCGTACACTCAAAATCATGATAAGAACGAATAATTTTTACGTTGGGGTATTTAGCGTGAAAATCTTTAATAAAGCTATCGTCTATCGTATATTCAAAATCTATATAATCCGGATTCGCGCTACCCAATTCCATTAATTCACTCAATCTCTTTGCTTCTTCCCCCTGATACACGCCTCCTTGATTTGCAGAGCGAAGTGTAAAAATAACTGGGCGATTAATTTTTTCTCGCATTAATTTGATAGCATCAATATCGATAGAATGAAACTTATCAAAGCCGACTTCAATACTATCGCTGTCTGGACTGATTCCACTCACTCGACGAATGACATCATCAGTATTTTTTTCAGAAACAACTGATACGAGCATACCTTACTCCACAAATTCTTCGATCAAATAAGCCAATCCTTTATCTAAAATAGCATCCTCAATTTTGATCGTGTATTTTGAATCGTGAGAAACTGTCTCCCCAATACGTTTTAAAGCGACAAACATCGGTGTTTTATTTCGCGATTTCTTATCGAGAATCAAAGCATTTTTAATATCGCTAACCTCTAAAAAATCCGGTAATTTTAGAGGGAGACCAAAGCGCTCCAAGATATCTCGACTCTTTTTGAAATCGGAAATGGTTAGTATCCCCAAATTTACAGAAAGATAAGATTCAACCAGCAATCCAATCGCAATGGCATTTCCGTGAGATAATGAATAATCTGACACTTTCTCCAAAGCATGTCCAATGGTATGCCCAAAATTACAGATCGCTCGAAGTCCCGATTCTTTTTCATCTTGATTAACGATTGCTGATTTAATAGAACAGCTTTTTTCTATCACAGTCTTCAGAAGTGAAGTTTCTCGTTTTTTTAATTTCTCCGCATTTTCAAATAAAAATTCAAAAAACCCCGCATCATAAATTAACGCGTGCTTAATGACTTCTGAAAAAGCACTGATGTATTCGGATTCAGGCAATGAATCTAAGGTTTTAATATCGGAAAAAATAGCTTTTGGTTGCGAAAAAACGCCAACTAAGTTTTTTCCGAATGGCGTGTTAACGCCCGTTTTCCCGCCGACTGAGGCATCGACCATCGCCATCAGTGTCGTCGGCAAATATATTACGGGGATTCCTCTACAATACGTCGCCGCGACATAACCTGCTAAATCGGTAACAACCCCTCCACCTAAAGCAATAATACAAGTATCTCGACCAAAACCTAATTCAAATAATTGATCTTGAATAAAGGTGGCCATCTCTCGTGTTTTTGATAATTCTCCAGCAGGAATTGATATGAGAGGAGGATGAATATTAAAATTCTTAAATTGTTGAATTAATGACAGGGCATACAATGAGCGCACATTGTCATCTGTGATAATAGCCAGCTGTTTAGCCTCTTTCAAACAGCAATCAATTAAATGTTCACTGATTAACAAATCATTGTTGATATAAATAGGACACGTGTTTGACATCTTATATTCTGCTTCCTTTATTCATCAACAGTGCATCCATTAATACTAATGCACACATCGCCTCAACAATAGGAACCGCACGTATCGCAACACACGGATCGTGTCGAGAACCTTCTGGTAGTACAAATTTTTGTTCAACACCTTCAGAATCAATCGTATTTTGAGGTTTCTTGATACTCGACGTCGGTTTGAACGCTACTCTTCCAACAAGCGGCATACCTGTTGAAATTCCTGCTAATGTTCCCCCCGCATGGTTTGTGCTAGTAATAGAATCTCCCGAGGAAAATTCATCATTGTGTTCAGATCCCTTCATCCGCGTTGACTGAAAACCTTCGCCAAGCTCAATACCTTTGCTTGCAGGTAATGACATCATTGCTTTCGCTAAATTGGCTTCAAGTTTTTCATAGATTGGATCCCCTAAACCTACCGGCATATTGAGCACCACAAATTCCACCACACCACCTAACGAATCCCCAACGATTTTTGCAGATTCAATAGCCTCCATCATATTTTTTTCACAAATAATATCGGGACAAAACAAAGGGCTTTTTTGAGCATCATGCTTTAAAGTATCAACATTAATCGTGTCCAAAGACATTTCAATATCACCAATGCTTTTGATGTAGGAAATCACTTGAATATTATGTTGCTGTAATATTTTTGAAGCGACTGCACCAGCAGCAACTCTACAAGCCGTTTCTCGAGCAGACGCTCTTCCGCCACCTCGATAATCGAAACAACCATATTTTTCAGTGTACGTATAATTGGCATGACCAGGCCGCAATAAATGTTTAATGGGTTCGTATTTACTCGAATCAGCATCTTTGTTCATGATGATAATTGAAATCGGCGTTCCTGTTGTTTTTCCTTCAAAAATCCCCGAATAGATTTCAGCGATATCGGGTTCTTTTCGTGGCGATGTATAGGCATTATTTCCCGGAGCCCGCAGCGCTAAAGCAGTATTAATATCCGACTCATTAAGCTCCACACCCGCAGGACAACCATCAATCACTACCCCAACTGCTTTGCCATGAGACTCCCCCCAGGTTGTTATTCTAAAAATATTTCCAAAAGAATTACTGGCCATTTTCACACCTATATCGATTAAGTAATTGTACACATTCTAAAATTGACAACCCTGCCATTTCCAGCGTTTTATCAGCGCAGGATTCATAAAGTTGATTTCTACTCTGAATATAACGATCAAAATCTTCTTGAACCGACGATTCACCAATAAAAATTGGCAGCGTTTTTTGCTGCATCATGCGCTCATATAATACTGAAGGATCTACTTTTAAATAGACAATCTTTGCTATCGTTTTTAGATAGCTCACATTTTCAGCATTCAAAAAAACACCGCCCCCCGTCGCAATGACCGTATTATCATCACACTGAATAGATCTAACCACTTCTTTTTCAAGCTGCCTAAACTTTTCTTCTCCCAGAAGCCGATGAATTTCTCTTACCGTATATTGAATCTTTTGTTTTGAAGCCATTTCTTCGCTTATAAGATTATCTGTATCGATGAATGTAAAATCATAGGCTTTAGAAAATGCTTCACCTACAGTAGTTTTTCCGCAACATTGATATCCGCACAATACGATATTCATGAAGATACCTCGATATTGCACCCTAGAATATTCATGTCATTTAGAAAACTCGGATAACTTTTTCTCACACAATCAATCTCTGAAATGATTGACTCACCTTCAGCACCTAAGGCTGCCACCGCACAGGACATTGCTATTCGATGGTCATTATGCGAAATGCAATGTGCCCCCTTAATTTTACTTCCTCGCACAATTAAGCTATCTTCAGTCTCTATAATATCCGCCCCCATCTTTTTCAATTCACGAGTAATAGTCGATAAACGATCGCTTTCCTTTTTTCGTGCAATAAACGCGTTAGTTAATGTTGTAGTGCCTTCGGCATAACATCCGGCCACAGCCAATATCGTTACTGCATCGATATAATCATTCACATCGAAGTCGCAACCAAGCAATCTTCCCTCACCTTTCACTATAATGGTATTTTCAAACACTTCAATTACTGCACCCATCTTACATAATGCCTCAATAACTTTTTTATCTCCTTGCACATCGTTCATATCAATATTATTGATTGTTATTTCAGATCCAGTAATCAATGCTGCAACAATAGGATACGCCACGGAGCTAAAATCTCCCGGAACCGTATATTCAAATCCTAAAATTGTCGGATTCCCTGTCACTATTAATCGTTCATAATTTTCATTCGAGTAATGAACACCCAATCGATCAAGCCAATTCAGCGTTAAATTTACCCACGGTTTTTCACCCGGATTTTTTACTATTATTTCTGTTATTCCCGGCATAAATACTGCAGCCATTAACAGCGCAGAGACAGGTTGAGAATCAGCGCCATCCAAATACGTAGAGCCGGCACTAATAGGTCCTTTAATAATAATAGGCGCATGATCATCACATTTTGTACTAAAACATTCAGCACCTAAATGACTTAATCCTTCCATCAGTGGTTTTACGGGACGGTTAAATCGTACCGAGTGATCACCCGTGATAACGGTATAGCCGGCTGTTAAGGCTGCAATGGCCCCCACAAAACGAAGCACTTGTCCTGAATTTCCTGCATCAATGACATCATCTGGAATTTTGGGCTTTCCAGAAACCCCACTAATTTCGAGAATATTTTCTGATCGCGTAATTTCAGCACCTAATTTTCTACACGCTTCGATCATGGCATCAACATCAGGTGATGCTAAACCATTTCGAATGATGCTCTTTTCGGTAGCCATGCTCGCAAATAATACGGCTCTCATGGTTTGAGATTTGGACGGAGACGCAGTAATACACCCTGAAAGCATACTAGGTGAAACCTTATAACTTTTCATATACGCCTCCTCAAAATACACATTATCCTGAATATTAATGAACATTACACGAGAAATGAAGCTAATTCATTGGGCATCCCAAGAAACGGAGAATGATCGGACTGAATACTCACCGTTTCTCCTTGAGCTCTTTCGCTCATCCATTTTTGATCAGGCAATGTTATTGCTCTATCTCCCTCACAATAAATATACAGGCTCTCAATGTCGGCGTAATTAAAACCGGAGTAATTCACAGGTGTTGCTAAGGGCATTAATGGTTCTGGAGCAATATTATTCATGGCCAAAATTTGATCTTCAGGCGTTGCACAATGATATAATAATTCGGGTAAACGTGTTGTTTTTAAAACGATATTGCCACTTTTTTTATCAACGACCAGCTCTGGTGATAAACCGGTAACACTAAATTGATTCGACATACTTAATAATGAATCTCCGGAAACAGGCACATACCCTGCAACATAAATTAACTTTTTAAATTGACCTGGAAAATTTGCTGCGAGTTGAGTGAGGATAATTCCTGCGAAACTGTGCCCCACCAAAATGGGTGGTTCATCACAATTCGAAACTACATTCATTATACATTCAAGATAATCTTCGAATCTCACTTCAGAATGAGGCTTTTTATTTTCGCCATGCCCAGGTAAATCGGGCGAAAAAACTCGATGGCCTTGCTCGGATAAAATGGTTGAAACTTTTTTCCAGCACCAACTTCCGTGCCAAGCACCATGAATTAAAATGTAATTTGCCATGATGAATATATCCCATTCATAACATCAACTAAATATCAGTAACAACTCATTCAGATGGTGTTTTCCTAATAAAGTCGTTTCAATTGTATTATCGGTGATTTTCAACAAACCTTTTTCTTGTGCTTTCACCAGTAAGTGACCAATGTCACTCGCTGAGATCCCTGTTCTTTCACTCAATAATTTCAAATCGGTGGACTCGTATAATCGCAGCGCATTCAACATAAACTCAACGATTAAATCATTTTTATTCAGCACTTGGCGACCCTGAATAAAATCTATACTCGAATCTAAATAGGCTTTAGGATGTCGCGTTTTCCATAATCGTGCGACATCTCCCGTTTTAAAATCTGTAATTTTCGCGTGCGCACCTGCACCAATGCCTAAATAATCTCCAAATTCCCAATAATTTCGATTGTGCCTACATTGAAAATCAGGTTGGCTATACGCCGAAATCTCATACTGAATATAGCCGTTTTCAGATAACAGAGCTTGCCCAGACTCTTGCATACTCCAAATTGCTTCGTCAACAGGCAATGTAGGAGGCCGATGATGAAACACAGTATTAGGCTCAATTGTCAATTGATACCACGACACATGCTTGGGCTGATGTTCAATAGCACGAGCAATATCAGATAAAGCCTCTTCCTGAGTTTGTTCTGGCAAGCCAAACATTAAATCGATGTTGAAATTATCAAACCCAGACGCCCGCGCTGAATCAATCGCACGTTCAGCGGTCGCACTGTCATGAATTCGACCCAAACGCTCCAATTGACGATCATTAAAGCTTTGAACTCCAATCGATAAACGATTAACGCCTGCTCCGCGAAATCCCGTAAATCTTCCTTGCTCAACCGTACCCGGATTGGCCTCCATCGTGATCTCAATGTTAGAAGCCCAAGGAATGAGCTGCTCTACCCCACCCAACAAACGCTCTATGGCACTTGGGGAAAATAAGCTCGGAGTACCCCCGCCAATGAAAATCGATGACAAAACCCTGCCTTGGACTAAAGCTACATCCTGACTGAGATCTTTGAGGAGCCTTTCAACATAGGCGACCTCAGGCAAATCCTGTTTCAACTCATGTGAGTTAAAGTCACAGTACGGACATTTGCGAACACACCAGGGCAAATGGATATAAAGGGCTAAAGGAATATTCTCTTTATTAGTCATCAAAAACTCATTAAATTTAAATAGTTTATAGGCCAAAAATATGACCTAAGATGGCGGGCTATTTCATCAAAAGTAGCAAAAGATTGATTATTACACCTATTTATGGTATAAATCAACGATAACTCACAGGATGAAAAATGACTAAAGACTATACACAACAACTCGATGAGCTCTTTATTGGTAGCGTATGTGAGAAAACACTGATCCAAACAATACTGATAACGATTGAGAGCGTTGGACCCGAAGTGACGTGGGATCACTTCGAAGCTTATTTAGCATCCAAAATTCCTGCTGACGATGAATTATTTGATAACTTACAGGCTTATATTTTTTCTGTCTTCCAAGAATCAGAAATATCTCAAGAGATGCATGGTAACAATTTCGTTAAATTGACATTCAATAATCCACAAACAGCCCAAGCATTTTTCGATTTTACTCAACACGTGTTTCCTATCATAAACTCAGAATATCCCAAAATTGATAACACAGAAACACTTTTAACGGAGGACCAATTATTTTTCTGCAGACGTGGAGCCAAACTGAAGACAGGCGACTTACCCTCGGATTTTTTATCAGAGCATTTTTTAAAAACGTTACGGGCTGATGAACATGATTTCAGTGACCGCTTTATTAAAGGTTTAATACCAAGCTCTAATGGCTCACGACAACTTCAAAATTTACGTCCTTTCAGAAGATTACCCTATACAATTGCTGGTGATGGAAGCGTTATTTCAAGAACATCCAGAGCCGCATCCAAGACTGCCTTTAAAGAGGGTTTTACCCAAATTCAATCTTGCACCCTATTAGACGCTAAAGGACTGACTCCTGCTTTTGGGTTTGACAAAGAAAGAAATCCTAAACTCTATGGCATACTCACTCATCGTAATGATTTAATAATGAGTCGATTGTTACTTAACGACGGGGGAACAGTATGTCGCCCTTTTGAAGCAGAAGCAACTCAACCCGGGGAACAACGAGCATCACAATTTAGAAATCGAAATAAACCACACCTATTTCATCCCAATGAATACGAGGATTTTAAAACAGAAAACATTAAAGCAAGAAGAAAAAAACAAAAGACTAATGAAACTTTGGCAAGAATACGATTTAATATTTTTAGAAGCATGATTTGTATTTGCGCTGATGATCTTGAAGCACGATTACTTTCATATGATTTTTCAGAGGAAATTCTTGAATATTACACCGAGCATGCAAAAAATACTGGCGGTCAAATCAATCCAAGATTCAAATTACCTATTATTTTTTATTTAAAACATCCCGAAACAAACTTTGCATCAAATATTAAAAAGAAGCTTACTGGGAATGAGGCCATACACAAGATTTTCAAACAGACTCTTAAAATGCGTCGCGGTGATTTGTACCTAGCAAATGTTTTCAATAATTTTAATTTTAATCGAATGGAAAAATACAGAAACAATGATTATGAATTCCTTCTTGGACTAGAAACAATAACACTGGAATTACTTTTAGAAAATACAGAAAACAATATTCCATTAGCCGCAGAAATGATGGAAAAAGGCTACACCCGTATGTTATTACGATTAGTCCGTCCAACCAGAAAGCAAACTCCAAAATCTATACATGGCTCAGCCACTTTTTCTGAAATTTTGTTCGACTCACTGTTAGCCAAAAGAGCTTTCACAAAAAATGACGAAATCATTCCCCAACTGATTCTAGCTGAAGCATTCAAACTGGCAGATAAACTACTTAATGCCACAAAATTAAAGGTAGAGGATCTTAAATACGATAATATCTCACTAATTGATTATGTTTTAGCCAGAGGAAATCCTCGGCATTTTCACTACCTGGGCCTTGATTTCATGCTAAGCAAGGCCGTAAGGGCCAAAAATTGGGTCGCTATAAGACTGTGCCTCAAGGAATTCGACAATATTAGCAGCGCAACAATAGATTTATTATTTTCCGAAGCCTGTAAAGGACAATATTCAGATTTTAATGAACCCGATATTGTATTTCTGCTGAAAAGAAAAAATGTAAGTATTAATTGCATTGAAGCTGAACTTAAAAAAGCGATTATGACAAATAAATGGACCCTAATAGAACTGATCATTACGTATTACGATGAGCTAAGTCATCAAATTGATTTTGGAATGGGCCTATTTTTAGCAGTGCAACAAAAAAAACCAAAGCTTGCCGCATTAATATTAACAAAGGAACCTACTAATATTTGGCGTAAAACAGAGGGTAAAAATTATTACCTTAATTCAGCTGTTCTTTATGCAATCGAATATGAATTCGATGATATTCTTCAACAATTAATCGATTATGAAGAAAGTTATCAAGACCAATATACCGATGCACGGCGAGCTCTTGCCATAGATATGGCTACCATTAAGAAGAACAACGTCGCCATAGACCTTTTTCATAACAGTAGAAAACCAGATGAATTCATTTTACTTAACGATGTCAATCTCAGTATCTGTCATTATATTTTTGAAGCGTTTTTTGCAAATCAACCTGAAATTGCCGAATATCGATTAAAAAGCCTCATGAAACAATGTGACCTCTCTATTGCTAACTTTAAAAACATTATACAAACATTGACGTTCTTTTCTGAATCATTTCAGCCTGCACTTAATAATTTCAAAGATTTAATCAATTATTTTGTACCCTATTCGGTCGGTGGCCATCATTTTAAAAGAATTAACTACATAAATTCATTCTTCGATTGTGTAGTCAAATTGAGTTTAAAATATCATAACATCTTCTTATTAAGAACCTTACAAACAATAATACATGAAAACTTTGGCATCGATAAAGAAGAGATTGAGAGGATTATTATCGAATCATCACTTAAAATAATATCATCAAAATATATTGAAACAATCCTATCACTCATTCAAACTTCAATTTTTCCTGATGAATGGAAAGACACTATTCTTGAAAAGTTTAAGTCCGCAACAGCCACACATGTCAGCAAGCATGACTATAATGAACATTCAGCTTTATTACTACACCTCATTCTTGCGATTCAAAAAATGCGTAATGTCTGCTTATTAGATACCACAATATTAAGGACAGCATTCAAACACGCTGTAGGCACAACCAATACCACACTGACCCACTATCTTTTAAATGACACCAAGCTTACTGTTTTGTTGAAAGACGAATTATTTTCGATTGCATTTCAATATTCTTCTACAAGATTCTTCAGTTACCTCATGAAAAATTATCAATTCACTATAAATCAAGAGCAAATAACTTTATCCAATATCCAAAATCGATCATACTGGAAGGCGATTGTCACACTACAAGAACTCACTAAAAATAAGTATAACAACACATTTTCACACTGGGATTATTTTTCGTTGTGGGCTGAATGCTCTTCTACGGAACTATTGAACTCTGATTTCAAGTCCTCTCGTAAGCTATTTGCACTCATTCTAGATCATAATGTAATCAGACATTTTACTTTATTAACCCTGTTGGCATACTTCACAAATCGCTATAGAGAGATTTATCTCACTGATTCTTGGCCGAATATTCAAGCTATTTTAGATAATAAATCCGTAAAAGTTTTTGTTAAACACATTAGTGGAGAAGGCATATGGTCTAACGAAGAAAAAAACATGGATTATCATCAAGCACTACTTGATACTTTCAATAACTATTTTGATGGCACAGATAAAATTCCAGAATGCGATATTGTAAACCAGACGTATCAACTAGTTCTAGGGATTTTAAAAACAGCCATTACTAAACCGTGGCTTTCGTATTTTTTCCCAAGCCCTATTTATGCTGGATTCACTGGTGCTCTCTATTGCTACTTAAAAGGAGTTGATGATTTTCTTACTCAGCAACAAACCGTTCCACTAAAACATGATTCAGCAGATAGACAAGCGCTTCATAGAAATATTGACGTTATATTCTCTGATCAAAAAATATCCATACGATGAACAAGAGCACCAAACGATGATCGACATTATAGAACATTGGAACAATTGCCTAGGCTCACAAGAAGTCGTGCATTCATCTACAGTTAACATAAACTCGGATCATGTAAGAGAACTCGCTGATCAAACAATTCAGTTCATCGGCCAAAAAATTTTAGCGAACGGAGAAACTGTCACATTAGACTGGGGTCATTTTGAGGACTACGTATTATCTAAGCTAGACCTCGCAGATCCCTTAAACGATTTTGTACACCCTCATATTTTAATCGCATTAATTCAACATGCAAAAAACGAAACAAAATATCCAAGTGAGGTCAAAATTACATTAGATTGCCCTCAATCCACTTTAGCGTTGTATTATTTTTTACAACACATTTTACCTATCAAATACCCCGATTACCCTTCAATTAAGGATCAGACAATATCAGTCAATTTAGATCAGCATTTTTTTATAACGAGAACCCTCGTGCTTGGAAGAAATGGACTAACATCGGGTTTCTCACGAAATTTCTATCTTAAGACATTACGAGCTGATACGTTTGATTTCACTAGCACTTTTTTAACGACTCTATTCAATGCTGATGAGGAACAGCGAGCTCTTCAAAACTTAAGACCCAAAAATCGTGGCGCCTATATCATAGACGCAGAGGGAAAGATTATTTCAAGACTCGAGAAAAAACCAAATCACATCGAGCGTAAACAAGGGTTCACTCAGATTCAATCGGTAACCTTCATTGATGATATGCACTTAAGCTCAGCATTTGGGTATAGTCGTAGAGAAAAACTATATGGTCTTATGACTCACCAAGAAGATATGATAGTTCAACGCTTCTTGAAATATGACGCCGGAACCATTTCCAGACCTTTTGAAACTGATGATCTTGCATCAGCACATAGACAAGCAATAAACTTTAAGAAGTTTATTGGTATCAGAAACCAATTTCATGCAGATCAGCTGGATGAATTCGAAAAAGCTAACATGCTCGCAAGAGCTCTAGATTCAAGAACAAACGAGGTATTAGCTCGATTAAGATTTAATCCCCACAGAAGTTATGTGAGTATTTGCGCCAATAGCCTTAACTCAAGATTATTAGCATTTGACTTTGCTGAGGAGCTTTTAGAACGTTTTACGACTTCTATGTTAGATAAAGGTCACGTTGTTAATCAGAAATTTACACTGCCTATTGTAATATACCTGAAACCAGATCCGACAAAAAAGCAACTATACAAGAAAGTCCTCCCTATTAAGGAAGGACATGAACTATCGCTATACTCCAAAGAGATGCGTCAACAAGACCATGACCACTGCCATAGACTATACAAAGATAAAGCCAAACGGTACGAACACTATAAAAAACATGATTTTGAATTTCTCTTGGGACTCGACGAACTAATCCCCGAAGTTTTCCTTGACAGAATTGATTGCTATCCGCTTGCACTTTTTATGTTAGAAACAGGCTATGCGCGAATGCTTATGCGACTATTAAGACCAGCTCGACTAAAAAATATGTCTTCCACTGACCCTAATTTATCTAATATTGTTTTTGACAAATTACTACAACAAGGACTCATCGTTAAAAATGACAAAATCATCTCTGAGCTAATCAGGATAGAGGCCTTCGAACTAGCCAAAAAACTTATTGATGCTACGAATACAAAAATAATGGAATTAGAATTCCGAGAAGTCTCTCTCAAAGATTTTCTAATAAAAAATGGAAACCCACGTCAAATAATCTTTGTGGGTCTTAACGATCTTCTTCTTGAAGCAGCTTCAAATAAACATTGGATTACAGTGAGGCTCTGCCTTAAAGAAATCAAACAAATAGATAAATCAATTCTAGACGAGCTACTATCAAAAGCCATACAGCAAGGTCAATACAACGAAATTGTTCTTCTCTTAAAACGAGGAGCTGGAAACGATGCGATAGTAAATTCAGCGATTTTTAATACGACAATGAAAAAAATAGACTGGCTTTTGATTGAATTATTTATCAGATACTACAAATATTCTGAAAATGTTCCTGAATTTGGCCGGGCGCTCATTCTAGCGCTTCGTAATAAGAAATTCAAACTGGCACGTGAATTATTCAAAATTGTCAGGTCTCAAAATTGGAGAGAATTCGGCAGGGAAAAATACCAATTTCAATCGACATTATTTTATGTCGTAAAATTCAGTCTAAATGATCTTCTTGAGCAATCATATCAACATGAAATGAGCCATGAAGACGATGAGTCCACAACACGACTCTGGCTGGCCTTTGACCTAGCCAGAGCTCTAAACAACATCACCGCTATTGAGTTTCTGCAAACAAAAATGACCTCTGTAACATTGATAGACCCAAAAAATATGTCAACCAGGGTATGTAGGTTGGTTTTTGAAGCCTATTTTTTAGGTGAGAAAGAACTAGCTGAATGGCGTCTTTTCTATTACGGCCATCAGTATAATGTTTTACCTGAAGGTTGCCATGATGTCTTGGAGGGATTAAAGGTCCTATTAGTTTCATATGGTAAAGTACTACCCACTATTTGCAAGAACAAATTAGTCACTGACCCATTTCTATGCATCGCAAATATCTACTTGTATTACTACAATCACGAGCTATATAAATCACTACGACAAATTACAGAAACCTCCATCGAAACTAATGGAAATGATACTGAATCAGTACTTTCACTAAAATTACTGGATGAGTTTTCACTCGATCAACTACAGGGCTTAAAAGATATCATCAAAGAATCGACTAATTTATCAACCTGGCTTTTTAATCTATCTCGAACATTAGGGAGAATATTTCCACAAGAATATTACAAATCCACCTTAGATCGCGAAAATGAAAAACTACGAATCGATGCCCATATAGAGCTTATTATTTACATTCTTGATATAATCAGTCTGAATAGCTCACATTATAACTCGATATGCTCAATTTTTAAAATAGTCTTCGAGTTAAAACATCAAAAAGCAATTCACGCGATATTATCGAATTCAATATTAATTAATAATATAGGCAATGTTTTATTAAGCACCATGATTGAAAAACCTATTCAATCAAATGGATTTGGATATAAAGAATTTAATCATTTTATAAAGAAATACTCTTTCTCTGTAAAGAAAGGACATGTTCAACTCGCAATCAAAGAAGGGCAATATTGGAAAATCACACCATTACTCAACGCCATGGATGATAAAGAGACACAAAACCCAGAGAATTTTTGGGATTTCTTTGAAATTTGGCTAGCAACGAGGTTAACTATATTGGCCAATCCAAATAATTGCGTCGAGACCCTGATAAAAAGGTTAGGCCCTAATCTCAACGCGCACTATACCCTGCTTTATATTGTGATAATACTCGAAAGTACTTTTAAACAGTTTCCTGGCCCATGGTCATTCCAAGATCTTTCGCGCTTAAATATCTCCTATCCTTTTAGAACCATTACAGATAATATTAAAACTACAGTAGTTTTCTGCGATACCATCGATGAAAGGTATTGGGCTATACAAAAAAGGGTACTAACAATTCTAGACAATTATTTTTCTCATTTTTCAGGTTTTGATACTTTAACCAATGAGAAAACGTTAGTTTCCACATACAACAATTTACTTTGGGTTTTAAATAGTGTCACCCTCACTTTCTCCTTTGATTTCTTTAAACTGTGGAAAGGAAAAGAGTTGACCTCTGAGCTTCATAAGTTACTATCTGAAGCCAATGAATTACTTATCAAAATTGAGGACAGCAATACTCAAAAGCCCACAAAAGAACCTGATCCTGCAGATATCGTACTTTATCTTTGATTTAGGTTAAAATAGCGAGCACATATGACTAAAGATTATACATTACAACTTGATGAGTCCTTTAAGGGTAGCTTATGTGAAGAAACGCTTAACCAACTCATCCAAATAAGCATTGCGAGTATTGGCCCAGAAGTGACGTGGGACCACTTTGAAGCTTATTTAGCCTCAAAAATTCCTGCCGAAGATGCATTATTCGACAATTTAGACGCACTGATATTTTCAGCCTTTCAGGAATCTGAAACCTCAAAAGAGTCGTTGGATAATGGTTTATGCCAATTGACATTCACTGACTCACAAACAGCACAGGCATTCTTCGCTTTCACCCAACATACTTTTCCCATCATTAATTCAGAATTCCCTAAAATCAATAATAACGAGATACTCTTGACGGATGATCAACTCTTCTTCTGTCGTCTAAGAGCCAAACTTCATTGCGGTGATTTACCATCCGATACATTAACAGACTACTTTCTTAAAACACTGCGAGCTGATATAGATGACTACAGCGATAAATTTATAAAAGGAATAATCCCAACCCCAGAGGGTACTCGTCGCTTGCAAAATCTACGCCCAATCGAACGTCATAATTTCACTATATTGGGAGATGGATCTGTTCGATCTAGAGAAGCCCACGCCATTTTAGAAAAACCTGACCATAAAAACTTTACGCAGAATCAATCTTGCACATACTTAGGAGCTGATGCTTTAACCCCAGCTTTTGGATTTGATAAAAGCCGAGAAGCAAAACTCTATGGAATACTCACTCACAGAAATGACTTAAAAATCAATCGTTTGTTAATTAACGATGGGGGAACGATTGCTAGGCCCTTTGATGCCACATCTAAAGTAGCCGCTGAATACAAAGCTAAAAGTCTAAAAAGTAACAATAATATAAAACTCTATGCCCCACAAGAATTTACTAGCTTCATTTCAGAAAATGCCAAGATTAGAAAACACCAAAATAATACCAATGAAGTACTCGCCAGATTAAGATTTAATGTTTTTAGAGCCATGATTTGTATTTGTGCAGATAACCTAGAAGCTAGACTTCTAGCAAATGATTTCGCAGAAGAAATCCTCGAAGCTTTCTCTGACTATGCTAGAAGTAACGGTATTAAGCTCAACCCAAAATTTAAACTCCGCGTTATTTTTTACACTCAAAATCCAAAGTGTAATGAACATAATAACGAGCCACAGCATCGCATTCATCTTTATACAAGATTAATGCGATTCCATGACAGAAAAACTGCAACGCAAATTTACGATAGTAGAGTGTCTAGAACTGAGCTTATTAGCAGTAATAACTTTGAGTTTTTATTAGGCTTAGAAAATATTACGGCTAAAATGCTAACTGATTCAACTTCACGTCTGGACCGCACTCCATTAGCGATTAATATGATGCAATGTGGCCATGTCCGCATGTTATTGCGATTAATCAGGCCCTCCAGACAAACACACGGACAAGTTCCACATGAGCAAAGTACATTGAGTACAACAGTATTCGACACATTGATCAAAAAAAATAGAAGCTTGCTAAACAACCACATTCTCGTCTCATATCTTATACGAGCAGAAGCTTTTGATGTAGCCACAAAAATAATTAACTCAACAAATTTACAATTAGTCTTATTTCCCGCTGTCCAACATTTTGGGGCCGTCAATCCTAGACACCTTAATTATTTTGGACTTGAAAAAAATTTAAGGCTAGCTGCAGAACTTGGTCATTGGGTCATAGTTCGTCTCTGCTTAAAAGAATATTTAAACATTAGCCAAGAAACAGTCGACTATCTTTTTATTTTAGCATGCAACAATAAAAGAGGATCAAGTACACCAGATATCGTTTTTTTACTGAAAAAGAGAAAAGTTAGCCTTAAAACCATTAAACTAGCGTTGAAAAACACTTTAGATAAATCAGATTTCAAGCTCTCAGAAATCATCTTAACCTATCATGAAAACTTAAAGTGCAGTCAAGACAATTCAGATACAACTATTGTTAGAGAAATTACTCAAGATTTTGGCTCTATTGGGATTGAAAAAAAGGTAAAATCGGCTGCAGATTATGGCCACTGGACTACCGTGAGATTTTTCTTGAAGGAGTACTCTGGCATCACACAAGAAACACTTGACCATCTCTTAATCGCTGCCTGTGATAAAAAAGATAGTGCAAATGATACAGATATAATTTTTTTACTCAAACAGAAAAAGGTTAGTATCGTTGCAATTCAAAAAGTATTGGAACGTGCTTTGCAGAAAGCTGATCATGAGCTCTTAGAACTTATCATTAAAAACTTTGAAACCTATTTCTTATTGTTAGCAGCCCTTAAAATTGCGGAATCTAAACCTGCTTTATTAATTTTACGAATAGGCATCCATACACACCCTAGACCAGCTTTATCTTTACCCTATGCATTAACTTCGACTTTATTATATGGGATTCGATACGGGTTTAATGACCTTCTTTCACAGCTAGTTGAGTACGAAAACAAGTATCCTGATCAATACACTGAAGCACGTTATTGGCTCGCGGTAGATTTGGCTCGAGTTCGAGATAACAACTCAGCTCTTGATATTTTACATGTGGACTACAAAAACCCTACACAGATTGATCCTTACAATATTAAACTAAGTAGCTGTTATAGGGTTTTCGAAGCTCTTTTTGCAAATCAACCCGAGGTTGCGCAATTCAGGCTTTCAACGAGTGCAAGCTTAACGACTGTAGCAGCCCTAGAAGCTTACTCAGATGAATTTGAAACCGCTTTATTACTGTTTAATGATTTTGTATCTGAGCACAACGACTCATATATTAATGCATTTTTTGGAAGCCTTCTCGATTTATGTCTGCCAGATTACAATATTTCAACTGTCAGACACTTACAACAGTTATTTTTCAAAAACCTCAATATTACCGAAAGCAAAACAGAACAATTAATAATTAAATTAGCTCTATCAAAACTATCGGAAAGTAATATAAGTAGTATTCGTGCGTTAGTTCTATCTTCAAATTATATAGGCTACTGGAAAAGAGAACTAATCAAAAATTTCTTTTATCCTAAATATGTATCCTATAAAGCCACCGATATTTTATTCACTATTATTATCGATATAAAAGAAAATGATTTATATTCAGAACTTGTAGATTACGGAGATACCGACGATGAGAATATCACTAGATATCTTGAAAATAGATTAGACAGAGTCTTATTCGCTAAAAAATGGGATTTAGCTCAGCTTTATCTCTCAGAAATTGAAAAGATTGATTCGGAGATGTTTCATGGAGTTTTATTATTAGCAGGTGAACAAAGCGTAGAAATTGAAAGAGCTACATTTTTACGATTTAAAAAACTCTACTCTCGCAATATTAATGATTTTGTTAATGAAAGGGTTGTTAAAGCCGCCGAAACAAAAAATTGGAGTGGTGTAAGATTTTACCTCTCAGAATCCGATGAAATTTATCTGGAGACAATAAAAACGCTCTTATCAGTAGGAATTGAACCCTCTCTAAGAGACGAGCTTAGACTCCACTGGAAGCCGAGGGCATTTAGCAAGGCAATAAACCATGAATTGTGGTGTGCTGTAAGAGAAAAACCCCCTAAATGGGACACGATATCATCCTATCTCTCGTCTATCCAAAATCCTGAAAATTATTCACAATTCGGTTGCGCTCTTCTACTTGCAATGCGTGACAGAGAAATCGGATTAGCTCGCAAGTTATTTCCTGTCGTTAAATCAGACAAATGGCGAGAAATAGGCCATGAGTATCAATTACTATCGACAATATTTTATGTCGTGAAATACCAGTTAAAAGATCTAATGGAAGTTTCTTACCAACACGAAATTATCAGTTATCATGACAACTCTAAAAGACGACTAAGACTCGCTCTGGATCTCGCTAAATTGTTAAAACATAAATCTGCTATAGACTACTTAGAACCCAAAGTTGCTCAAAATCCACTATTAGATCTAACAGACCCTCTTAAAAGTGTTTGTCTATTAGTCTTTGAAGCGTATTTTATAGGTGAAAGAGCATTGGCGGAATGGCGATTATTTCATTATGGTCATCAATTTGGATTTATTGCGCCTGGTTGCACCAACATCACTGAAGGATTAACAATATTATTAAGTGCCTATGAAAGAGCTTTACCCTATCTACCTTATTCATCTGAAAATGAACCCTTTAAGTGTATTGAAAATGTATTTCTATACTATGGCAATGCTACACCATGCATAATTATGCGTGAAAAATCATTTTCTACAATAAAAGTGTGTTCGTGCTGTGCCGAAAGAAACATTGCCGGTACTCTAATACTAGCAACACCGCTAGAAAAAAGACAGGCTCTAATGGCGTTTATTAAAAATTCAAATCACTTAGACCGCTGGTTAGATACATTGACATCAAAAGAGGTCTTTAGTGCTTTGCGTGAGAGCAGAAAAAATAATGAACTAGATCTAATGATCGGTCTTTTAGAAATCGTTCTCTTTGTTCTTGAGCAAATTAATCAGAATAAGGCACGCTATTTGAGCAATGTGATCAATCCTGATTCGACATCAAGATCAGTGGAGGCTGTAATAGAATTATATGAATCACAACAATTTGAACGTAGTTCCTCATTCAATTTTTTTAGCTCAACGAAACTTAAAGAAATATCAAAATTATACCAACAAGTAAAAGATATTCATCAATTGATCATACAACCTGAGCCTGACAACACTCAGCTACACGATAAAAGTGTAGAGCCAGATACCGATGTCTCAGGAGCGCATAAAACCCTCTGATTTTTTAATTAATTTATAGATTATTACGATAATATATCGTACAAATACACAGTAAAAACAGCGAGTAGAGATGGCTAAAGACTACACACTACATCTTGATGAGACTATAAAGGGCAGCATGGACCAAGACACCCTCAATAGCCTCATTCAGATCACAATAACCAGGATTGGGACTGAAGTATCGTGGGATCACTTCGAATCCTATTTAGCCTCTAAAATTCCTAAGGATGACGAACGTTTTGATAATCTGCATGCAATCATATTTGCCCACTTTCAAGATTTGGAAAAATCTGAAGAATCTCTTGATTCAGACCTGACTAAACTAACCTTTAAGAATACCCAATCAGCCCAAGCATTTCTTGCTTTTACTCAACATACATTTCCAGTAATTAATTCAGAATATCCTAAAATCGACAATATAGAGATTATTTTAACTGAAGAGCAGCTTTTTTTCTGCCGACGCGCAGCAAAGCTAAAAACAGGACTACTTTCAGCCGATACTTTATCAGATTATTATTTAAAGACTCTGAGAGCTGATGAATTCGATTACAGCGATCGATTTATAAAAGGTATAATTCCAGGCCCCAATGATACTCGAAGGTTACAAAATTTACGGTCTTTAAACCGTTTGAAATTTACCGTTGCGGGCAACGGGGCTGTTGAATCAAGAATAGAAAAGGCGACATCGATAGTCACAGATAAAAAAAGCTTTAGTCAAATTCAATCTTGTACTCTCCTAGACTCTAAAGCACTAACGCCCGCTTTTGGTTTTGATAGAGATCGTAATCCTAAACTCTACGGAATATTGTCCTATAGAAAGGATGTAAAACCCAATCGTTTATTACTTACAGATGGTGGAACAGTATGTAGGCCCTTTGATTCTGACACGGAAAAAGCAGCTACAAATCTATCTACTGAAATGAGAAATCCACATTACGGACGATTATATTCACCCGAAGAATTAGAACAATTTAAAAAGGCTAAAATCAAACAGCTGTATTTTAGAGATAAGACTAATGAGGTACTAGCCAGGATACGTTTTGATCCTTTCAGAAGCATGATATGTATCTGCGCAGATAATCTAGAAGCACGACTGCTCGCCTTTGACTTTGCAGAAGAAACCTTGGAACATTACGCCGAGTATGCAAAAAGAAATGGCTGGACACTTAATCAAAAATTTAGAATACCCATAATTTTCTACTTAAAAAATACCACATGGGTTTATACAAAAAGAGTAACGAATTTAGTTGCCGAAAACCCTCTACATAACATATTTATTTATACCCGTGAAATGAGAAAAAATGATTTATCTCAATCTGATGAAATAAGCAACAGTAAAGATGCTAAAAATGAAAAAGTAGCAGCGATGAATTTTGAATTTCTTTTAGGATTAAAAAGTATAACAGCCGAAGTACTATTAGAGCCAATTCGTTTTGACACACCATTAGCCATGGAAATAATAAGAACAAATCACATACGAATGCTATTACGGTTACTGCGACCAGGAAGACAACATCTTATTTGCCCATCTACAGACACTCAACCACTGACTGATCTCGTATTCAACTCACTTATCTCCGAACGCTATTTTAAAAAGAATGACTCCATCATTTCACATCTGATCGTCGCAGAAGCATTTGAGCTTGCCACTAAAGTCATTGATGCAACTGAATCAAGAATTGATGACCTCGAGATAAAAGAAGAATCAAATGGAAAAATATTAACGTACAGGTTAACTATCTACATTATTAGAAAAGGCAACCCCAGGCATTTTGAGTATTTAGGACTCGATGAAACACTCAAAAAGGCCGCTCAACATCACTATTGGGTAACTGTAAGACTCTGCCTTAAAGAATTTCCACAAATTAGCCAAGAGACCATACATAGTCTATTCTCTACAGCCTGCAACCAAAGACACGACTCAAGCGATGACTCCGATATTGTTTTTTTACTAAGAAGAAAAAGTATCAGTGCTAAACATGCCAAAGAGGTATTTCAAAATGCCTTAACTAAAAAACGATGGGGTATCATTGAACTACTCATTACTCATTATCAAAATATCGAAATTTTTGAATTGAGCATAGTCTTAATAGAAGCTCTTCGAAACAAACAACATAAACTCGCCAATTTAATATTAAGCAAACACATGGACCCTGGATGGCGATTTTTATATGGTCAAAAATACTTTTTAACGTCAGCTTTATTTTTTGGTATTCAGCATGACTATAACGCTCTTATACCACAATTATGGGAGCTTGAGCGCGAACATCTTGACGGGTATACGGAAACCCGGTTTTGGCTCGCAGTAGATTTAGCTCGAATACGAAAAAACTCTCAGGCACTCACTGCTCTCAGTGCTGCTGACTCAACACGCAGTCTCATTGACCCAAACAACACCAAGCTAAGCATCTGCTATTTAATTTTTGAAGCGTTATTCGCAAACCAGTCAGCTATTGCTGAGTACAGACTAAATCACTACGGACATCAATACCAATTACTACCAGCCAACCACAGAAATACTATTACCACAATGCATCTATTTTTAGATGATACTGAAGCGACGCTGACACACTTCGGCTTCCTACTTTATCATTCTGACCCAACTTATGTTAATGCATTTTTTGAAAGTCTAGTCGAATTAAGCTTCAAATATAAAGATATTTCTTTTCTAAGAACAGTACAAATAATATTGCTGAATAAACTGGGAATCAGTATAATAAAAACCGAAGAAATTATTATAACATCATCACTGAAGAAAATATCTCCCAATAATATTGAAATAATACAGTCGATGATCTTTACTTCGACAAGACTTGATCTATGGCATCCCCACATACTTGATAAAATTCAAAAGTTTTCGATGAAATATCGACTTTACGGTAAAAATTCGGCTTTAATTTATACACTCATTCTTACTATCAGACAGCACGATTCAAATCTCAAGTTAGACGACCAAATGCTCGAAGATGTATTCGAACATGCTATATGCTCAAAAAACACTATACTAACAGGTATAATATTGCAAGATATGTCACTATCAGAATCACAAAGAGAAAAGCTATTTACAGTAGCGATATCTTATTCAGAATCACGTTATTTTCTTTATCTAATGAGTCATTACAATTTCACCCTAACACACAAACATTTATCTTTGAAATCATCGCCGCATTCTTATTATAAAATAATCCTTATCCTTCAAGAGTTACAAAAAGAAAAATATAAGAATAAATTTTCTGCGTGGGATTACTTTAATTTATGGCAAATTAGCACCGTTTATGACGATTATTACGAGGGAAAGTCAACGGACAATCGAAAATTATGGTTACCTTTATTAGAACCTCACATAATAAGACATTTTACACTGATAACACTTGTCGTTCTTTTTAACAATCGCTATAAAGCCTACATGGGCTCTTTTTGGCCGAATCTCCAGAGTCTTCTGTGCTGTGAGCGAGTAAAGAAAGGGACTGATGAGACTCTTATTTATAATGATAAATCTAAAATCACACTAGAAAACTGCGATCATCATCCAAAACTTCTTAAAACTCTCAATGACTATTTTGGCAGCACTGACAAAATACCTGATGAAGTCCTCATCAATGATACCTATCAAGAAGTAATGGAGATCTTACAGCAAGCCCTCCCTCCTGCACCGCGCATCCCCTTCTTTAATCGATCAAAAAGAGGTCTTTTTAATTATGAAACTTATCACTATTTACAAAATATCGACATCTTAATTAGACAAAACAACGTTGAACCTTATCAATTAACCACTGATGAGATAGACTACACTCGTGTAGAAATAGAAGAAAGATTCAATTATCAAAGAATTTCTGCAAACTGAGAGAGAATTAACTATGGCTGACATAATAAACATCTGGAATGATTGCCTGGGAATCCCAGAAAATGAAGGCGGCCTTAAAATTACTATTTCGCTTGATCAGTTGCGCACGCTTATTGAAAAGACAACTCCTTTAATTGGCCATGAAGTACTTTTAAATGACAATACTATTTCCTTAGATTGGCCCCATTTAGAAAAATACATAGATTCAACTATATCAAAGGCTGGCCCATTACACGATTTTTTGCACACTCACATCGTAGTTACACTGTATCGACATGTCAGAAATATTCAGCATCGTAGTGCTCATGCCCTAATCTTTTTTGATGCTCCACAACATGCTCGCGCATATAATCAATTTTTACTTCATATATTACCCATAAAAAATCCCGACTTCCCTAGATTAAAAGAAAAACAACTAACTATCACTTCTGATCAATTTCATTTTATAAATAGGTTGTCAATGCTTAGAGCAGAGTCTTTACCCGCAGAGTTTTTCAAAGATTGCTTTTTAAAAACACTGCGAGCAGATACAATGGATTTTACAAGCACATTTTTGACAACTCTTTTTAATACCCATAAAGATAATCGAGCACTTCAAAATTTACGACCAGTCAATCGAGGTGCCTACATTATTCATCCTGATGGCACTCTTCTACATAGACATAAGAGAGTATCGAACAATGGAGTGAATAAGAATGGATTCACGCAAATTCAATCCTTAACGCTCATTGATGACTGGCTCTTAAGCCCTGCCTTCGGACATTTACGCAGGGATACATTATACGGACTTGTGACACATCACAGCGATGTAAGAATTAGTCGTCTTCTAAAAACAGATGGCGGCACTATCGGCAGACCTTTTGAAACCGATAGCCCATTCACTGCTGGTCAGCAACTCAGACTATTAAATCAAAAAGACCGCCACTTCTCTGAAAATCAATTATCCGAATTTAAGCGTGCTGTTGTCAATGAAAGATTAATAGATTCTAAAACTAATGAAGTTTTAGCCCGAATGAGGTTCAATCCACATAAAAGCTTTGTGGCAATATGCTCAAACACTCTAAGTTCTCGTTTACTAGCTTATGATTTTGCACAAGAACTTTTAGAATCTGTTGAACAAAACAACGGCGTTTTACTCAATCAGAGTTTCAAACTTCCAGTTGTTTTTTACAATAAGCCCGCAGAAAAATCTAAATCATTTTTAGATAGGTTTAACGCACCCAATAAACAACATGAGATTTCTTTATATACTTCAGAAATGCGTATAAGAGATCTTCAACAGTGCGATAGTATCTTTAATGACAAAACAAAAAGGCTCAATGACTATAAAAAACATAATTTTGATTTCCTCCTAGGGCTCAACAAATTAACTCTAAATATTTTTCTAGAAGAAGTTGAAGGCACTCCACTAGCTCTTTATATGTTACAGAAGGGTTATGCTCGTGCGTTAGTGCGTGTTTTGAGGCCCTTGCGACTTAAAAAACTGGAATACACAGATCCAAATTTACTTCATATAATATTTAAAAATCTTCTAGATAGAAATCTTATTCAAAAAAATGACCCTATTATTGCTGAGCTTATCAGGATAGAAGCCTTTGAATTGGCCGATATACTCATAAAAGCAACTAATTCGGAGAAAAATAAATTAAAATTTCGAATCTTCGACTTAGTCGATTATCTAGCAGAAAAAGGCAATCCTCGTCAAATCAAGTTTATGGGCCTCAGCGAGATGTTGACAATGGCTGCAGTGAAAAAATACTGGGTTACTATTCGGCTTTGCCTTAAAGAGATTAAAGAAATTGATAGTATCTTATTAGAATACCTATTCTTAGAAGCATTCAAACAAGGTCAACACAGCGAAACTATCCTACTTGAAAAACCAAGAACTGCAAATAATGACGGCATTATCTCACTTCAAGATAAAGTGAGCTCAAACCCTTTCATAGACCCTCAAGATCCGATCAAAAGTGTTTGCATACTAGTATTTGAAGCCTATATTTTAGGTGAAAAAAAACTTGCCGAATGGCGACTATTCCATTACGGCCGTGAAATTAATATCATACCCAATGATGGCGATAAAAAATTCACTTATGGATTCAAATTACTCCTAACCTCATTTGAAAGAGCACTACCCTTTCTTCATTTTGATTCTAGTAATCATGCACATAAATTGGCCGCTGAAATTTTTCTATACTATAAAGATACCGATCTATATCTATCACTTCGAGAACTCATTAATTCCAGACTAAAGCCAGCTGACCTTCCCACTGAAAAAGCGATTGCTACTAAACTGATAGATTCTCTTAACCCAATTAGCTCTAATTTCCCAATGTTTATAAAGCCGCTAAAAAGAGTCATCTCACAATCTAATCATTTACATATCTGGCTATTAGCATTGACTGAAACATTAACTAAAATAATCGATGAGAAATACACCATTAAATTTCACCATGCTTTGATTGATTACAACACGCTCGAACTTGAAGAATTATTTGAGCTTTTCATCTTCGCATTAGACTGTATTAATAGCTATAAAACCACCTATATTGACGATGACATTCGATCATTTATTGATATAAAAAATGAAGTTAATATCGCACTACTCCTTGCCTATAAAACCAATCACTTTAAAACGCTTCATGCGATATTATCTACTCCGTTCATCATCGAAAAATCATACAACGAAACACTAAATTATATGATTGAAAATATTGTCAAATCGCCATCAATCCGCTCTCTACATCTTCACTCACAATACCTTCGACAACTTCTGGAAGATCACCCGATTAAAGTGAAGGCAAAGCACATCCAACTTGCACTCTATCACAAAAATCAATGGCAAATAATTCCATTACTAGAATCAATTGATGAGTGTGATATTCAGAATCCAGATAACTTTTGGGAATACTATGAACTATGGAGAATATTTAAATTTGACATGATTTTACGTCCAAAAGAACAATCCGATGCCCTCGCCTGCAAACTTGGCCCACTTCGCACCAGACACTATTCATTGCTCTATATCATCTTAGTGCTTTGTAAACTCTTTGAAAATCAACACATATTCTCGTCATACTTCTATCTCAACAAACCACTTGACTCTGAGCCAACGAGAAAAATCATTAATGACCTTAAAAGCCAAACTATAGCATCTTACAATAATTCATCAATCATGTTTGAAACTGTACTAAAACTTCTTGACGATTATTTATCTGCACTCACAACAATTGAGTCACTTCCCTGCGAGCAATTATTACTCAACATCTATAAAAATCTACTAGCACATTTTGAAAGCACAATATCCCGCTCCTCACTAAGCTTTTTTAGGAAGCAGGAAGAAAAAGATATTATTTCTGACTTTTACAAAATAGTGAGCGAAACAGACCAAATCTTCAACCAAAGTCCCAGCAACAATAACCCAGAAACTCACATACAACCTGACCCTTCAGATATTACACTGTATCTCTAACTCTTTATCTTCTAACTCACATTCAATTTTTTTCACGATCGTTACGTCTTTTTTCCATTTCTTCACGACGAAGTTTTCGTCGCTCATCTGCTTCAGCATATCGCCTTTTTTCGATAAAAGATTCGGGAATCACCGGTGGAACGCGTGTCGGTTTTCCATCATCGTCCAGCGCCACAAATGTCAGATAGGCTGACAAAATATGATGGGTCTCGCGCGTTCGATAATTTTCGATAGTAACACGAACCCCTATTTCCATCGAACTAGTCCAGCTGCGATTTACTGACGCACTAAACAGCAAGGTATCTCCGCGCGTTGCCGGCGCTAAAAAATGAATTGAATCGACAGAAACCGTCACACAAGGTGATCCGCTATGCCGCTCAGCGACTACTAAAGCTGTGCGATCAATAATTGACATGATCAAACCACCAAAGACCTTCCCCATCGAATTCAAATCGTTGGGAAAAACCTTGTAGGTTTGATTTTCTACAGCAGACGCTTTAACCAACCTGCCAGGTAACGTTTTATGTGTCATATTACTACTCCAACTACAATTATAGCTAATTCCCACACTGACACCAATAATTTTTTAGCGTAATTCGAGATGTCTAATGCTTTTTTGGCCAGCAATATCTGCTCTTATAAAAGAGAGTTAGTGTTAGAGCTAGATTTAGACAACTTTAGAGCAGGTTCAGGTACAAACTTAGCTAAATTCAAGTCGACCCTCACCAAATAGCTATACATCGAACTTTCGAAACCAGCACTATCAAAAACATCACTAAAAAAACCAGAACTTGTTTTAGGAGTAACTTGTTTAAATTGACTCAACATTGTTTCATAGGTGCTGAGTATTACATCGTCCGTTGGCAGCGAATGAATTTGGTGAAAATAATTATTGAGCATACGAAGATTAGTTTCGTGAAAAGCACTCAACTTTATCTTAGGAAGATTCTTTTCAACCACAGAGAGATACTCTGAATTTAATATCACATTTAAATTAGGAAATAGATAACGCGTCAACTCCCAATCAGATAGCGATACCCTATATGCGACCAAGAGATATTGCAATGTTAAATGCTTTATATAAGCAGGCCTTAACATGGCCATTAATTTTTTACATACATCATTACTTTTTGCTTTGCTACCATAGATCCAAGCACTAAAGAAAGCAAATCGAAACGAATGATCGTAATAATGATTTTTATCAACAGCGTCGAGCAATGGTAACAATACATCCTCTCCGGATATCCTCGCTGACAGCTCAATATGTTTAGGATGTATTTCTGTTTTATATTTTTCAATTAACTCAAAAACTAGCCATTTCAATCCTCTAATATTGATTGCTGCAGTTAATAACTGCATCTTAATTGATAGACTAAAGCTATAGTTCTCTAATAAATGCTTAAGAAGGATTTCATTATCAAGATAGGCGACCTTTTCAACAATTGCGCGTCCACCTCCTACATTATAATCCGGCTCAGCACCGAGCTCCAATAACAAATAAGGCATATGCATCGCAGCGCTCTTCACAGAGTCATACAGCGCCTCATTAATGGCCAACTGCCAGCACTGTTGTTGCGCTGCGTTCCTCACCATTTCCTTAATTAAATCCTTAATGAAACCGAGGTTATGAGAAGATACCTTCCTTGATATGACCTCAAAAAAAAGCTCATCAATGTGTGTGCTATAATCTTTTTGCGATCTAAAATGAGCAACTAAGTTCGTCAGCAACAACAACTCTTTATTTGCCAACAGAATTTCAATAATATTTTTTAACACAACCTTTTTATAGTGCAATGGAAAATAGGAACATGACCACTGTAGAGAATCTTTTATGATTCGAAAACCGTTCATGATAATATCACCATCAACAGATTCTAAATCGCTAGTGTTTAAATATTTTTTTAAGCGGTAAATAGCCATCTCCCGACTCCCAATGGCTAATGCTTCCACAACTAAACGACAGACTAAATCGGGTTGATTCATAAAAAAAGAATCTGAAATACGAAATTCAGAAAGCAGCTCTATAGCCCACTCATTTTTTTTCAGAACGGCAAGATCTGCGGCAAGCCATTGGCGAGATGTAGCAAGAGAACCTTGACACTGGGCTTCATGCTTAATTAAATCTGGCAATAATTCATTATAATCATGCTCCACAGCATAGTACAACGTAGACTCCATTTCATGGTTTTTAATGTAACTCCGCCAATAAGGTTTTGCACCCGCTAACAATAATAATTTAGCAATTCCTCGCTGCTGATGTTGGAGCGCCTTTAATAAAGCAAAACCATAATAGGACAAATCATGTTCATCTGCAGGAAACTGAGAAAATATTCCCACCATGGCCCAATCTTTATTCTCCACAGTGTGCTGAATCGCTCTTAATCCTGAAACTTCTGAGGACCTATACGCGCCCATTTTCAATAATAATTCAGCTTCTTTATATTGGCTGCGTTGACACGCATAACACAATAATTGCCCTAATAATCCCTTATCCATATTAGGATATTCTTTGACGCACAGCACAATAGTAACCCACGCACCTCTTTCAGCGGCCATTATCAAAATCTTATCAAATCCCATGTAATTTAATTGTCGCGGGTTACCGTAATTGATGAGATGTGTTGATAATTTCTTATCGCCAACAAGTAATGCATACTTTTCAGAATTCGTCTCTTGAATAAGAATTTCAGCGATATTAAATGCTTCAGCCATAATGAGTTGAGAAATCATGCGATCATTCTTAACGAAAAAATTCCGCTTTATTAGCTCTGCAAGCACTACCACAAGTAGATTTTTCTTTTCGTTATCTTTTCTCAATAATCGCCCCAACATACGCACATAACCCGTTCTTATCATGGCGCAGGCTAACGGAATTCCATAACCATCTTCTTCTAATAACATCTCGGGCGTGATTGTCTCTAACCCCAACAAAAATTCATAATCATTCGCTAGAAAATGAGAATGCCTCTGCGCTGAATCATTATAAATTGCACATGCTTTCTTTTGATCTTCTAGGTGCATATCTTCAGTATAAAATCGCAAATCGTGCTTAAAATGCCCCACTGTGAAATTTTCATGTGCAGATACACCCATAAAAGTAGGCGTTTTTCTCAAATAAAAAACTATAGGGATTCTAAAATTCTTGTTTAATTCGAGGCCATTTTTTTTAGCATAATCTGCGTAATATTCTAATAGCTCTTGCGCGAAATCATAAGCTAATAATCGAGATTCTAAGGTATCAGAACAAATGCTCACAACGCTTCGGTAAGGATTAAAACGCAAGCGCACCAAGCATTCATTTGTTTTCCAATTATCGGGCCTTGCTTCGAGATTGTGTGCTTTAAATTCATTCAGCTCAACCGGAGAGTAACATCTTTTCTTGGACCTTTTTTTCTGAGTCAACGAGCCGTTTTTTTCCTCAGTAATTTCATAAGCAGAAAACCGGTTGCGTCGTGCTTCAATACTATCAGTGGCGTCAAAAACATGTCCGACAGTTCCCCCATCATCAACCAGCATACGATTGACTCGCGCATCATTCCAATGAGTCATCAAGCCATATAACTTACGATTTCGTTCTTTCGTAAAACCAAAAGCGGGACTGATTATTTTACTATCAATGAATGTGCATGACTGAATTTGAGAAAATCCTTTTTTCTGCTCGGGAGTATACATGGGATTTTTATTAATTCTAGTCGTCGCATTACCCTTAGGATCAACAGTAAAGTGACCACGATTCACAAAGCGCAGATTTTGTCGTTTAGTCTCAGCATTACCTGGCATAATCCCCAAAATAAAGGCATAACTATAATCAAGCGTATCGGCTCTTAACGTTTTCAAAAAATATTGATCACCAAGCATTTCTGGGGAAAGCTCCCCACTTCTTTGCGCAGCATAAAATTGACAACAAGAATATTGATCATCCGTCAGAATACATTCATTGTTGTTGATTTTGGGATATTCCGTATTTCTGATGGGTAAAATTGCATAGGTAAAATCGAAAAAAGCGATTGCTGTTTGGTGGTCTTTGAATTTGAATACCAACAAATTATTCGCAGCCAACTTCCGTACAGTTGATATCTTCTTAAAAACTGCCAATAGTTGCATATACAAATCACTGCAAAATGCATTGCTATTTAGACTACGTAAATGTAAATAAGAATGAATATGTTCCCATGATAACTTAACAGGCTCTCCCTCGAACAGGACCATCTGGCCAATATAGGGGAGCATAGTGCAAACAAGGTCCTGTAACTTGACCTCGCTGTGCCTTCGAATACTCGGCAGCACAAACCGCCTATTTTCGCTACAGCATTTATCCAGCAATTGTGTAATATTGATCATAGCGCTCTATCTATCTTAGGATTATTCTTTCTTAGTTGCATAATCCCATTTTATACCATATTTAAGCATAAAATACAAGGAGGAATAGTCTTTGCTAATGGCGGTTAGAGGGCCTACCTTTTAACTATTATTTGGCCCAAAAAAAAAGGGGCAATAAATTGCCCCCCTTCCACACTGGAACTCTATAACTTATTCAGCAGGGGCGCCTTCACGATCCACTAATTCGACGAGAGCGACTGGAGCACAATCTCCGTTACGATAGCCACATTTGATGATGCGTAAATAGCCACCTGGACGCTCTTTATAACGCGGACCTAGAACCGTGAATAATTTACCCACAGCAGCTTGATCACGTAAGCGACTAAATGCTAACCGACGACCAGCAACGCTATCTGATTTAGCTGCTGTGATCATGGGTTCTACAATACCACGCAATTCTTTGGCTTTTGCGAGCGTTGTTTTAATGAGCTCATGTTCGATGAGCGAAGCCGCCATATTCTTAAACATCGCTTTGCGATGAGAGCTATTACGGTTTAATTTTCTACCACTATGACGATGTCTCATGACTTTTCCTATTTATCTGCTAATTCTTTAGGCGGCCAATTATCAATTGCCATACCCAGAGATAATCCACGTGAACTCAACACACTCTTGATCTCAGTCAACGATTTCTTACCGAGATTAGGTGTTTTGAGCAAATCATTTTCTGTGCGCTGAACTAGGTCACCAATATAAAAAATGTTTTCTGCTTTCAAACAGTTTGCAGCACGCACGGTGAGCTCTAAATCATCTACAGGACGTAACAACATTGGGTTCACTTCCGAACCTAAAGATTGTATTTTTTGAGCAGGCTCTGCTTGTAAATCAACAAAAGCCGCTAATTGATGTTGCAAAATAGTAGCCGTTCTACGAATCGCTTCTTCAGGATTCAACGTACCATTCGTCTCTATATCAATGACGAGCTTATCAAGGTCTGTGCGCTTTTCAACCCGCGCATTTTCAACTTCATAGGCCACTCGACGTACTGGACTAAATGATGCATCAAGATGCAACACGCCCACTGATCGAGCTTCTTCACCCGTAAATCGCTGAGCCGCAGGCAAATAACCACGCCCAGTTTTTACCGTTAGCGTCATTTTGAGCTCTGTATTCTTTGTAAGATTAGCAATTACATGGTTAGGATTAACTACTTCAACATCATGCTCTAACTGAATATCAGCAGCTGTTACAGGACCTTTACCTTTCTTAACAAGTTTCAAATTGACTTCATCACGACCATGCATTTTTAATGCAACGCCTTTTAAGTTCAATAAAATATCGATCACGTCTTCTTGCACACCATCAATTGTGCTGAATTCATGGAGTACTACACCACCATCAAATTCAACAGAAATAATGGCAGCACCAGACATGGATGATAGTAAAATACGACGCATCGCATTTCCTAAGGTATAGCCAAAACCCCTTTCCAGAGGCTCAAGCGTAATACGAGAATGCGTAGGTGTAATACTTTCCACCCTAATATTCTGTGGAGTTAAAAAACTGGAGTAAATATCCTGCAACATAATACTAATCACCTCTATTTCGAGTACAACTCTACAACCAAATTAACCTTAAATTCTGGAGGCAAATCCGCCACTTTAGGCTGTGCCTTATACGTTCCCATCATTTTTGTTGCATCAACATCAAGCCAGTCGTGCTGGGGTGATTGTTGAGCTAATTCTAGAGCAGCTTTAATACGTAACTGACCTTTACATCGTTCACGAATTTCAACCACATCACCTGGAACCAACAATCGTGATGGAATATTACATACCTCATCATTCAACAAAACTGAACTATGATTGACTAACTGTCGCGCTTCGGCACGTGTACTTGCAAAACCCATTCGATAAACGACGTTATCTAAACGACTTTCTAAAAAGAGTAATAAGTTGTCACCGGTTGAACCCTTTTGACGATCCGCCATTTCGTAATATCGACGAAATTGCTTTTCCAGCAATCCATAATAACGACGAATCATTTGCTTCATACGCATCTGAACACCGAAGTCTGTTAATCGACTTCGACGAGCCCCATGCTGACCAGGGACCTGTTTCATATTACATTTGGTATCGATATCACGTAATGAGCTCTTCAGACCAATGTCAGTGCCTTCACGACGCATTAATTTACATTTTGGACCTGTATATCTAGCCATCTCTGCTAACTCCTAAATTCGTCGCTTTTTAGGCGGACGGCAACCGTTGTGTGGAATGGGTGTCACATCTGAAATTGATCTAATATTTAAACCCGCCGAATGGAGTGCTCGAATCGCAGACTCACGTCCTGACCCCACACCTCGGACTCGGACGTGAACATCTCTAAGTCCCATTTCTTTCACTAACTTACCAACAGCTTCTGAAGCAACCTGGGCAGCAAAAGGTGTACTTTTTCGAGAACCCTTAAACCCTTTACGTCCAGAACTATCACTCGCCAATGAATTACCTTGCATATCGGTAATTGTAATAATCGTGTTATTAAAGGAGGCTCGAATATGAGCGATCCCTTGTGACACCGTACGTTTTACTTTCTTACGTACACGTGTTGTTGCTTTAGCTTTTGCCATAATCTCTCACTTTCCTATTTACGAATTGGTTTTTTAGGGCCTTTGCGCGTACGAGCATTAGTATTCGTACGTTGACCACGTACAGGCAACCCACGTCGATGTCGTATCCCACGATAACTGCCTATATCTTTCAATCGTTTAATGTTCGTACTAACTTCTCGTCGTAAATCACCCTCTGTCGTGAATTTATCAACTTCAGTACGAAGCTTATCTAAATCAACCTCAGTGAGGTCCCTCACTTTGGACTCAGGCGCCACTTTCGCTAATGCGCAAATTTTTTCTGAGCGAGTAGGACCGATTCCATAAATGCTACGTAGAGCAATACGTACGTGTTTATCGTCTGGTATGTGTACACCGGCTATACGAGCCATTCACTATTCTCCAAAAAGTCGAATATCATAGCGCGAAACAATCGAACAATCAATCAATTCCGCACTTTATAATTAGGATTTAAGTATCCCGACACCAAAGCTAGCCTTGACGCTGCTTATGTCTGGCATCTTTACAGATAACTCTAACCCCGCCATTACGTCGAACAACTTTGCAATTACGACAAATTCGTTTTACTGACGCGCGCACTTTCATAACTTACTCTCCGCTTTCAACGCGACAAGCCAAAATGACCACCCTTTAGATTCGCCTTTTTCATCAACGATTCGTATTGGTGCGACATTAAATGCGCTTGTAATTGCGCCCAAAAATCCATCAGTACAACCACTGTAATTAACAATGAAGTACCTCCAAAATGAAAAGGCACGTGCCATTTCAAAATCAAAAATTCTGGCATTAACGCAACGGCTGTTAAATAAATAGCCCCTACAAAAGTCAATCGCGTCATTACAGAATCAATATAACGAGCTGTTTGCTCCCCCGGTCGAATTCCCGGAATAAATGCACCCGATTTTTTCAAATTCTCAGCTGTTTCATTCGGATTAAAAACCATCGCCGTATAAAAGAAACAGAAGAAAAATATCGCAGCGGTAAACGCAGCTAAATACAGTGGTTGCCCAGGACTCAATGCTATACTCACACTTTGCAGCCAATGCATGCTCGGCATATCCGCGAAAAATCCCGCAATTGTCGACGGGAAAAATATCAAACTTGATGCAAAAATCGGTGGGATAACCCCTGCCATATTAATCTTAAACGGTAAATGGCTCTTTTGAGCAGCATATACACGGCGGCCTTGCTGACGTTTCGCATAATTCACCGTAATACGTCGTTGAGCACGCTCAACAAAAACCACAAATCCCGTTACTAAAAGCACCAAAACTAGCAATAGCAACAAACTGATTCCTTGCATTTGCCCTTGCTTCACTTGTGTAAACACTTGAGCAATCGCTTCAGGAAAGCGTGACACAATACCAGCAAAAATCAACAAAGAAATACCATTACCTACACCACGTTCCGTCATCTGCTCGCCGAGCCACATCAAGAACATAGTACCAGTTACCATACTAATAGTCGCAATAAAATAAAAACTAAATCCGAGTTCTAAAGGAATTCCATTACTTGCTAACCACTTGCTCATTCCCACTGCTTGGAAGAATGATAAAATCACTGTGCCATATCGAGTATATTGATTAATTACTCGCCGTCCAGATTCACCTTCTTTTTTCAGCTGTTCAAGTTTTGGCACAACTGCTGTAAATAATTGCATAATAATGGAGGACGAAATATAAGGCATAACCCCCAAAGCTAATACAGTTGCTCGTTGAAAAGCGCCGCCAGAAAACATATTGAACATGCCGAATATGCCGCCTTGGCTTTGGCTAAATAAATGCGCCAATCGTTCTGGATCAAGACCAGGTACAGGAACATGCGAGCCGATGCGAAAAACGATAATAGCCATTAATACAAATAGCAATCGCCTCTTAAGCTCAGCCAATCCTCCTTGGGATAATGCGCTACCTAGATTCGGAGTTGCCATCTACACTTCAACCTTTCCGCCAGCTTTCTCTATAGCAGCTTTTGCACCTTTAGTAACACCAACACCTTTCACGGTCACTGCTTTTTTCAGTTCGCCACTCAGAAAGATTTTAACGCGGGTAATACCGGCTTTAATAACGTCTGCGGCAAGAAGCGTTTCTAAATTAACGGTATCGCCTTCAATTTTATTTAACTCATTCAAACGAACTTCAGCCGTTGCACGACCGATTTTTGATGAGAAACCAAATTTAGGCATACGTCGAGCGATAGGCATCTGACCACCCTCGAATCCTACAGGTATAGAAGAACCCGTACGCGAAGTCTGCCCTTTGTGTCCTCGACCACCCGTTTTACCTTTTCCAGATCCTATACCGCGTCCAAGACGAACACCTTCACGTTTAGCGCCTGGGGCTGGCTTTAATGTATTTAATCGCATGGTCATAATTAACTTTCCTCAACATTCAACATATAAGCAACTTTATTAATCATGCCACGATTTTCAGGTGTATCCTGAACCACAATCGTTTGATGCATCTTTTTCAGACCGAGGCCTCTAACACAAGCTTGATGTTTCTTTAATCGCTTGCACAGGCTTCGAATCAACGTGATTTTGAGTTCTTTTGAAGTAGCCATATTAACCCTCCACCACAGCTTTAACTGTTTTACCACGACGTGAAGCAATCAATTCAGGTGACCGCATTCCAGTCAACGCATTAATTGTTGCACGCACTACATTAATCGGGTTTGAGGCATTTACCACTTTTGAAAGCACATCTTCAATCCCAATCACGGTGAACACCGCCTTCATCGCATGACCCGCAATAACGCCAGTACCTGGAGAAGCTGGTTTCATAAATACTTTTGTAGCGCCGAAACGTTGGTTAATTTCATGCCATATCGTTTTACCATTTAGGTCGATACTACGCATGCTACGACGGCCTTCAGCACTGGCTTTCTTCATAGCAGCCGGAACTTCAGCAGCTTTACCCAAACCATAACCCACTTTGCCTTTTCCATCGCCAACTACAATCAGAGCAACAAAGCTCATCTTGCGGCCACCACTGGTAGTTTTGGACACTCGTCCAACGTAGACCATCTTTTCAATATAACCATCGGAGGCTAATTCATTTTCGACCATTTCAAAACCCTTCGTCGTTAAAACTCTAATCCAGCTTCACGCGCCGCATCGGCAAGTGCCTTGATGCGCCCATGATAGGCGAATCCAGAACGATCAAAAGCGACGGTTTTCACATTCGCTTTCAAAGCTCGCTCAGCCACAGCTTTACCTATTAATTTTGCTGCTTCTACATTTCCACCGTTTTTACACTGCGCACGCAACTCTTTTTCAACAGTTGATGCCGCTGTTACCACCTTACCGTCAGGTAAAATAATTTGAGCATATATATGTTGAGGAGTACGATGAACACTCAAACGTGTCTTTAACAATCGTTTAGATATTGCTCGCAATGGTTTCGCACGTCGTTGTCGCGCAGTTCGTTTATTTATCATTGCTTCTTACCCTCTTTCTTAATAATCACTTCGCCTTTATAGCGAATACCTTTGCCTTTATAAGGCTCAGGTGGTCTATAATTGCGAATATTAGCAGCCACCTGGCCCACTAAATGCTTACTAACACCTCGAACAGTAATTTCCGTTAGGCTTGGTGTCTCGATGTGAATTCCGGCAGGCACTGGAAAAATAATGTCATGAGAAAAGCCTAAGTTCAGTTTCAAGTTAACACCTTGCATTTGGGCCCGATAACCGACCCCCACTAACTCTAACTGTTTAACAAACTCATTGCTCACACCAGTGACCATATTATTCAAAATAGCGCGTGCAGTGCCGCCCTGTGCATCACCACCATCTTCTACGTCTTTCACGATGATATTTAACACGCCAGCTTCTTGTACAACACCCACACTTCGATGAAGAGTTAGAAACTGCTCACCCTTGGGGCCTTTCACATGCACTTGATCCTTACTAATATTCACTTGAACATTAGCCGGTACTGGAATTGGATTTTTTGCTACTCTAGACATTACCGACTCCTAGCACACTGTACACAATAATTCACCACCCACTCCTTTCACACGCGCCTGCTTTTCAGTCATCACGCCTTGTGGAGTTGATAAAATGGCAATACCTAAACCGCTCATCACTTGCGGTAACTTATCTTTACCTCGATAAACACGTAAACCGGGTCGACTTTTACGATCAATGCTCGTAATGACACCTTCACCACGGTGATATTTTAATGTGACCGCTAAGGACTTTTTCGCGCCTTCAAGAACATCGACTTTGGTAATGAAACCAGAATCTTGTAGCACCTTAGCTATCGCTTCTTTCAATTTTGAATGTGGTATGGTGACAGTAGGCTTCGAACGAGCTTGGCCGTTTCGAATTCTTGTCAACATATCAGCAATTGGGTCTTGCATAGTCATAGTTTCTATCCTATCAATAAATCGCTTTACCAGCTCGACTTAACAATACCAGGAACATTCCCAGTCATTGCCAAGTTTCGCAAACAAATTCTGCACATTTTAAATTTACGCAACACACCACGTGGACGTCCGCAACACTTACATCGTAGACGAAGTCGGCATGGACTTTCGTCACGAGGCCGTTGTGTCAGTTTATTAATCGCCGTAATTTTCTCATCATAATCAACATCAGGATCTTTGATCACTTTTTTAAGAGCTTCACGACCAACTTTAGCTTTAGCACTGAGTTGCGCTCTATATTTATCACGGTTCACCATACATACTTTTGCCATGCGCCCTACTCCTTATCCTTAAATGGGAAATTAAATGCATCCAACAACGCTCGACCTTGTTCGTTGGTCGTTGCACTTGTTGTGATTGCAATATCTAACCCACGGATTGCATCTATTTTATCGTACTCAATTTCGGGAAACACGATTTGTTCACGAATACCCATATTGAAATTGCCACGCCCATCAAACTTCGCGTTAACACCACGAAAATCGCGAATTCGAGGGATTGTAATACATACCAATCGCTCTAAGAAATCATACATGCGGCTGCCACGAAGTGTGACACGCGCACCAATCGGCATACCTTCTCGAATTTTAAAACCTGCGATTGATTTTCGAGCGATTGTTTTAACCGCCTTCTGACCAGCAATCTGAGTCAAATCACGAATAGCATTATCGACAATTTTCTTGTCAGCAATAGCTTCGCCTACACCCATGTTCAAGGTAATTTTTAATAACCTTGGAACTTCCATCACAGATTTACATCCAAGCTTTACTTTAAGCTCTGGAACCATCTTTTCACGATAACGTTGTTGAAATCGACTAGTCATTGTTTATACACCTATTCTTCCAGCACTTCGCCATCGGACTTAAAGACTCGTACTTTACGTCCATTCTCAAGCGTTTTAAACCCAATCCGACCTGCTTTATTGGTTACAGGATGAATGAGTGACAAATTAGATCTGTGGATCTTTGCCTCTCTTTCAATAATGCCACCCTGTGTACCAGCCTGTGGATTTCCACGCGTATGCTTTTTCACAATATTGATGCCTTCAACTAAGACATAATCATCGCTTACCATACGTAATACAGTGCCCGTGCGACCTCTATCGCGCCCTGCTAGCACTTTCACTTGATCACCTGTTTTAATCTTCTGTCCCATCGCAATCACCTATTCACTTACAGCACTTCAGGTGCTAATGATACAATCTTCATAAACTGCTCAGATCGCAATTCACGCGTTACTGGCCCAAAAATCCGTGTGCCAATCGGTTGTTTATTAGCGTTGAGCAATACCGCTGCATTACTGTCAAAACGAATAACGGATCCGTCATCACGACGTACACCATGCTTCGTACGAACCACCAATGCAAACATAACATCGCCTTTCTTCACTTTACCGCGCGGAATCGCTTCTTTGATGGTCACTTTAATGACATCACCAATATTGGCGTAACGACGATGTGATCCCCCAAGCACCTTGATACACATCACTCTTCGTGCGCCGCTGTTGTCCGCGACAGTCAGCATTGTTTGTGTTTGAATCATCCTACTAATACTCCAAAAATTAAGCGGCCCGCTCAATTATCTTGTCTAAAACCCAACTTTTTGTTTTAGAGATCGGGCGGGTCTCTCTAATCTGAACAGTATCGCCAACTTTACATGAATTCTGTTCATCATGTGCAACCATTTTCTTTTCACGTCTAAGATACTTACCATAAAGAGGGTGCTTAACGTGATTTACAACAGTCACAATGATTGATTTATTCATCTTATCACTCGTGACCACTCCAATCAGTGACCGCGCTGTCTTTGTTACTTCAACCATTTTCACGCTCTCTCTCTGCTAAAATTGTTTTCACACGAGCTACAGCTCGTCGGACTAGTTTGAACTGATGCGTTTTCAGTCCTTCGCTCAATCCTTTCTGCATCCGTAAATTAAACTGCTCACGTAATAGTGACTTAATTTCGTCTAGCAGTTCCTGAGTCGATTTCGATCGTAAATCTTTCGCGTTCATTACATCACCGTTCGTTTTACAAAGACCATAGGGAGACCGAGTTTAGCAGCTGCTTTCTCGAAAGCATCTCGCGCAACTTCTTCGGTAACACCATCTAATTCAAACACCATGCGGCCTGGCTGCATGAGAGCAACAAAGTATTCCACATTACCTTTACCTTTACCCATACGAACTTCAAGAGGCTTTTGCGTAATCGGTTTATCAGGAAATACTCTAACCCACATTTTACCAGCACGCTTCGTGATACGAGCTATAACTCGACGAGCTGCCTCAAGCTGACGCTGAGTCAGTCGCCCACGCCCAACACACTTGAGTCCATATTCTCCGAAGGATACACGATTGCCTACAGTAGCGCATCCACGATTACGCCCTTTATGCATCTTTCGGTATTTTTGTCGCTTCGGCTGCATCATAGCCATTACCCCTTAATTTTTATCTCGTTGTTCTTCAGCAGCTTCTGTGTTCGCGGCTTTGCCTTCAAACACTTCGCCTTTGAAAATCCACACTTTCACACCAATAACACCATATGTGGTGTTTGCTCTTGCTGTACCGTAATCAATATCGGCTCGCAAGGTATGAAGAGGCACACGGCCTTCACGATACCATTCGGTACGTGCAATTTCTGCTCCACCCAATCGCCCAGCAACCGCAACTCGAATACCCTCTGCACCAGCACGCAATGCATTTTGCACTGCACGCTTCATCGCACGACGAAACATCACACGACGTTCTAATTGCTGCGCAATACTTTCAGCTACTAATGTTGCATCCAATTCAGGCTTTTTAATTTCTTTAATATTCACGTGAGCGGGTATGCCCATAATTTCACTAACTTTAACCCGTAGACGCTCAACATCACCGCCTTTTTTACCAATAATCACACCAGGTCGTGCCGTATGAATAGTGACTCGCGCAGTTTTTGCAGGACGTTCGATATCGATACGACTTACTGCAGCTTGAGCAAGTTCTTTGCGAAGATACTTCCGTGTAGCAATGTCTTCATGCAGAAAAGCAGCGTAATTGCCACGGTCAGCATACCAAGTAGAGGTCCACTCTTGAGTGATACCAAGACGCATACCAATTGGGTTAACTTTTTGTCCCATACTAAATTCTCACTCTCTTATTCATCTGACACTTTTACAGTGATATGACACATCCGTTTTAAAACACGGTCCGCACGACCACGAGCACGTGGTTTAACACGTTTCAACGTTGGGCCATCATCAACAAAGATCGCAGAAACTTTCAGTTCATCGATATCTGCACCCTTATTATTTTCGGCGTTAGCTATCGCTGAATCCAAAGTTTTCTTAACCATTTCAGCGGCGCCTTTCTTGCTGAATGCCAGAATTTCTAGCGCTCGAGCAACGGGCTTATTACGAATCTGATCAGCAACGAGCCGAACCTTTTGGGCTGAGCTACGTGCATAACGATATATTGCTGCAACTTCCACGATTAATCCTCTTTACCCTTAACTTTTTTATCCGCTGAATGCCCCTTAAATGTACGAGTAGGCGCAAATTCACCGAGCTTATGCCCAACCATGTTTTCTGTGATATACACAGGGACATGTTGGCGACCATTATGGATAGCCACATTCACACCAATCATTTCAGGTATGATTGTTGATCGACGTGACCATGTTTTAATCGGTTTACGATCATTACTTTTGGTCGCTTTAACCACTTTCGCTAGCAGATGGTAGTCTACAAACGGACCTTTTTTACTCGAACGTACTGCCACTTACTATCCTCCTAACCTTTACTACCACGTCCGCGACCACGGCCACGGATGATATTCTTATTCGTACGCTTATTCTTACGCGTCTTAGCCCCTTTAGTCGGTTTACCCGTAGGACTAACTGGATGACGACCACCTGAGGTACGACCTTCACCACCACCATGTGGGTGATCAACTGGGTTCATCGCCACACCACGCACTGTAGGTCGAATACCGCGCCATCGTTTCGCACCGGCTTTACCTAAAGAGCGTAAGTTATGCTCAGAATTGGATACCTCACCCATTGTCGCACGACATTGAATAGGCACACGACGCAATTCACCAGAACGCATTCTGATAGAAGCAAACTCGCCTTCTTTCGCAACAAATTGAACCGAAGTTCCAGCACTACGTGCAATCTGCGCCCCTTTAGCGGGTTTCATCTCTACGCAATGAACCGTAGAACCCACTGGAATATTCGCCAAGGGCAAACAATTACCTACTGCAATGGGTGAGTTAGGACCAGAAATCACTTTATCACCTTGAGCCATGCCTTTAGGAGCGACTATGTATCGACGCTCACCATCACCATAGAGTATTAATGCAATACTTGCGCTACGGTTAGGATCATACTCAACTCGTTCAATAAGTCCAGTAATACCGTCTTTATCTCGCTTAAAATCTATAATTCTATATAACTGCTTATGACCACCACCGCGATGACGAGTCGTAATGCGGCCTTGGTTATTGCGGCCATCGCCTCGTTTGCCGGGTTTTAAAGAACCCTTCGCAACAGTTAATGCTGCTAAAGGACGTCCTTTATGCAATCCCTCTTTCGAAGGTGCAACAACAAAACGGCGTCCCGGTGATGTTGGTTTAGCTTTTTTAATAGCCATCTTCACTCAACTCCTATACCAAGCCGGAAAAATCAATTGACTGACCTGCTGCGACTTTCACATAGGCCTTCTTCCAACCGCTTCGTCGCCCAATGCCAATTTTATTGCGGACTATGGTTGGTTTCTTGTTCACAATACGAACGTGATCCACATTAACCTTGAACAGCTGTTCAACGGCCTTTTTAATCTCTTGCTTATTAGCATCTTTTATCACTTTAAAAACATATTGTCGATGTCGATCACCAACAATTGACGCTTTTTCAGAAATATGAGGAGCAAGCAATACTTTATATGAGCGTTCATCAATCATTGTAATTTCTCCTCGATATGTTTGAGGGCGTCGACAGTCATAATAATTTTGTCGTAAGCAATCAAACCGACCGGATCAATATCGGCCGCTGTACAGACATCAATATTCGGTAGATTTCGAGCTGCCAACAGTACATTGGTATCATGATCATTAATTACGATCAAAACATGATTGCAATCGAGGTCTTTTAATTTACCCATCAACTCTTTGGTCTTTGGCGCATTTAATGATAACGATTCAATACCAATTATTCGTTCACTTCGAACCAGCTCAGATAAAATCGAACAAATCGCACTACGATACATTTTACGATTCACTTTTTGACTGTAATCACGTGGCTTAGCAGCGAAAGTTGTACCACCTGAACGCCAAATTGGGCTTCGAGATGAACCAGCACGTGCACGGCCTGTACCTTTTTGTTTCCAAGGTTTTTTACCACCGCCTCTCACTTCAGCACGTGTTTTTTGTGCCTTAGTACCAGCACGTGCCCCTGCAAAATAAGCAGTGAGCACTTGATGAATAAGAGGTTCGTTATAAGCTTGACCAAATACAGCTTCATTCAGTTCAACTGACTTACTACCTGATGCACCAGTAAGATTTAAATTAATGGCCATTAGTTAGCCTCCTTCTTCTTGGCTTTTACACTAGGCAAAATCACTACGTAACTTCCAGGTGCGCCAGGCACTGAACCCTTAATTAAAATCACATTAGTTGCGGTATCAACGCGAAAAACTTTATGCCCTTGCACAGTCACGCGGGCATTACCCATATGACCTGCCATTTTACGACCTTTATATACTTTACCAGGGGTTTGGTTTTGACCAATTGATCCGGGAGCACGTGTGGTTAGGGAGTTACCATGACTTACAGGCTGTTGTTTAAAATTATAACGTTTGATAACACCTGCATAACCTTTACCTTTTGAGGTACCCCGAATATCGACCATCTGACCTGCACTAAAGTGATCCACTTTAACCTGATCACCCACGTTCAGGGAGGAAGTTTCTCCTTCGTGAATACGAAATTCACACAGCATATCACCAGGCTCTACACCCGCTTTAGCAAAATGCCCAGCTTTAGGCTTACTGACAAGATTCGCACGTCGCAAACCCGCCACAACCTGAATGCCGTTATAGCCGTCGGTTTCCACCGTCTTTACTTGCGTAACTCGATTTGGCTCTACATAGACTACAGTTACAGGAACTGCTCCGCCTTCTTCTGTAAAGCAGCGAGTCATACCTACTTTTTTTCCGACAATACCAACTGCCATTGTTATAACCTCTTAATCAACGCTGATCTCAACATCGACACCAGCTGCCAAATCTAGCTTCATCAATGCATCGACAGTCTTATCTGTTGGATCGATGATATCGATTAAGCGCTTATGCGTACGAATTTCGTACTGATCACGCGCATCTTTGTGCTTGAATGGAGAAATAAGAATCGTGAATTTCTCCAAATCAGTAGGCAAAGGAATTGGGCCCTTGATTCGAGCACCCGTTCTTTTTGCCGTATCAACAATTTCTTTGGTAGAGACATCGATCAAACGATGATCAAATGCCTTTAACCGAATTCTAATGCGCTGATTTTTAACTGCTGCTGTCGTTGTCATTGTCATTACTCAGTAATTTTCGCAACGACGCCCGCACCTACGGTACGACCACCTTCACGAATTGCAAACCGTAAACCATCTTCCAT